>NZ_JBEOVM010000021.1:0-85454 GCF_040295505.1 Streptomyces sp. NPDC002790
GGGGGGGGGGGGGGGGGGGGGGGGGGGGGGGTGGGGGCCCCCCCCGGCCCCCGGGGGGGGGGGGGGGGGGGGGGGGGGGGGGGGGCCCCCCCCCCGCGCCCCGCGGGCTCTCGTCACAAGAGCGGGGCTTGATGTGGTCGATCAGCGGCGGGACTTGATGAGGTCAACCGGTGGCGGGGCGCCGCGTGGGTGTTACGACGCCCCGTAGACACCTCCCGGTACGGCCGCGCGGGCCAGCAGTTCGCGGGCCGTGTCGCCCGCGCCCGCCGGTGTCCACCGCTCTTCCTTGTCGACGGTCGGGCCGGGCTGCCAGCCCTCCATCACGGTGATGCGGCCCGCCTCCACCTCGAAGACCCGGCCGGTCACCCCGTCCGCCGCGGCTCCCGAGCCGAGCCATACGACCAGCGGTGACACGTTCTCCGGCGCCATCGCGTCGAAGGTTCCGGCTCCGGGTGCCGTCATGGTCTCGGCGAACGTCGCCTCGGTCATCCGGGTGCGGGCGGCCGGCGCTATCGCGTTGACCTGCACGCCGTAGCGTCCCATCTCGGCGGCCGCGACCAGGGTCAGGCCGAGGATCCCGGCCTTCGCCGCGCTGTAGTTGCCCTGCCCGACGGACCCCAACAGGCCAGCCCCGGAAGAGGTGTTGACGACGCGGGCCACCGGCGTGCGCCCCGCCTTCGACTCCGCCCGCCAGTACGCGGCGGCGTGCTTGAGCGGCAGGAAGTGGCCCTTGAGGTGGACCCGCATCACGGCGTCCCAGTCGTCCTCGTCGAGGTTGACCAGCATCCGGTCGCGCAGGAACCCTGCGTTGTTCACCAGTGTGTCGAGGCGCCCGAAGGTGTCGACTGCCGCAGCGACGAGCGAGGCGGCACCTTCGGAGCTCGCGATGTCCGCGCCGTGCGCCACCGCCTCGCCGCCCGTCGCGCGTATCTCCTCGACGACCTGGGCCGCCGGGCTGTCGGGGGCGGGGGCGCCGTCCAGGCCCACCCCCAGGTCGTTCACGACGACCTTCGCGCCCTCGGCCGCGTACGCGAGTGCGTGCGCGCGTCCGAGTCCGCGTCCCGCTCCCGTGACGGCGACCACCCGCCCCGCGCACAGGGCTCCGCTGTTGCTGTCGGTCGACTTCGTGTCCGTCATCTCACGCCTCCTTGTTGGCAGTTGCCGCGTCCAGGAACGCGGGGAGCTCGCCGCCGCCGTGCATCAGCAGGCTCGCCCCGGTGATGTACGAGGCGGCGTCGGACGCCAGGAACACCGCGGCGTCACCGACCTCGCGCGGCTCGGCCAGGCGCCCCATGGGCACGGTCGCGCCCACCGCGGCGACGCCCGCCTCGTCCCCGTAGTGCAGTTCGCTCAGTTCGGTACGGACCATGCCGAGCACCAGTGTGTTCACCCGGATTCGGGGTGCCCACTCCACGGCCATGGACCGCGCGAGGTGCTCCAGGCCCGCCTTCGCCGCCCCGTACACCGCGCTGCCGGGCGAGGGGCGACTGCCGCTGACGCTGCCGATCATGACGATCGAGCCGTGCGCGGCGGCGAGCTTCTCGCGGGCGGCCAGGGACGCGGTCAGCGCCGCCGTAAGATTCAGCTCGAGCACGCGCGCGTGCCGGACCGCGTCCGCCTCCGCGAGCGGGCGGTACGGCGTGCCCCCCGCGTTGTTCACGAGTACGTCCACCCGGTCGAGGCCCGCGAACAGCTCCTCCACGGCCGCCGCGTCCCGCAGGTCGACCGGTATGAACTCGCAGCCGTCCACGGGGGTTTCGGGTGGTCTGCGGGCGCAGGTGATCACCCGCGCCCCGGCTCGCGCGAAGGTGCCCGCGATCCCGGCGCCCACTCCCCTCGTCCCGCCCGTGACGACGACGACCCGACCGCTCAGATCCATCCCGCTCCCATTCCCGACCCTTTCGGGTCCCTCTCGCGCCGACCCATTCCGTCGGCCCTCGCCGCCTGCTACCGTCATCGACGTACCAAACAAACGTTAGGTGGAAAGGTAGCTGAACGCCATGGGTGTCTCCACCTCCTCACTCGAAAAGGGCATCGCCGTCGTCACGGTCGACTTCCCACCCGTCAACGCGCTGCCGGTGCGGGGCTGGTACGACCTGGCGGACGCCGTGCGCGCCGCGGGCCGCGATCCCGATGTGCGCTGCGTCGTGCTGACCGCGGCCGAGACCTCCCGTGGGTTCAACGCCGGGGTGGACATCAAGGAGATGCAGCGCGAGACGGCCGCGGCGGGCGGCGGGCACAGCGCCCTGCTCGGCGCCAATCGCGGCTGCTACGAAGCGTTCTCGGCGGTGTACCAGTGCGAGGTCCCGGTGATCGCGGCGGTCGCCGGGTTCTGCCTGGGCGGCGGCATCGGACTCGTGGGGAACGCGGACGCGATCGTCGCGAGCGACGACGCGACGTTCGGCCTGCCCGAGCTGGACCGGGGCGCGCTCGGCGCGGCCACGCACCTGGCCCGCCTCGTCCCGCAGCACCTGATGCGCGCGCTGTTCTACACGTCCCGCACGGCGACGGCCGCCGAACTGCAGGCGCACGGCTCGGTGTGGCAGGTCGTGCCGAGGGAGCGGCTGCGCGAGGCGGCCCTGGAGCTGGCCCGCGACATCGCCCGCAAGGACGGCTACCTGCTCCGCCTCGCCAAATCCGCGCTGAACGGGATCGACCCGGTCGACGTGCACCGCAGCTACCGCTTCGAGCAGGGCTTCACCTTCGAGGCGAACCTGAGCGGTGTCGCCGACCGGGTCCGCGACACCTTCGGACAGGAGACCGAGCGATGACCACACCGGACAAGATCATGACGCCCGACGAGGTGGTCGGGCGGCTGCGCAGCGGCATGACCATCGGCATCGGCGGCTGGGGTTCGCGCCGCAAGCCCATGGCGCTGGTAAGGGCGCTGCTGCGCAGCGACGTCACGGACCTGACCGTCGTCTCGTACGGGGGTCCGGACGTCGGGCTGCTCGCGGCGGCCGGGAAGATCCGCAAACTGGTCGCGGCGTTCGCGACGCTCGACTCCATCCCGCTCGAACCGAACTTCAGGGCGGCGCGCCAGCAGGGCGCGTTCGAGCTGATGGAGGTCGACGAGGCGATGTTCATGTGGGGCCTGCACGCGGCGGCGAACCGGCTGCCGTTCCTGCCCGTGCGGGCGGGGATCGGCTCGGACGTCATGCGCGTCAACCCGGGGCTGCGGACGGTGACGTCGCCGTACGAGGACGGGGAGACGTTCGTCGCGATGCCGGCGCTGCGCCTCGACGCGGCCCTGGTGCACGTGAACCGGGCGGACCGCGCGGGCAACGGCCAGTACCTGGGCCCGGACCCGTACTTCGACGACCTGTTCTGCGAGGCGGCGGACAGCGCGTACGTGTCGTGCGAGCAGTTGGTCGACGGCTTCGGGGCGGACACCGTGCCGCAGACGCTGCTGGTGAAGCGGCATTGCGTGACGGGCGTCGTGGAGACGCCGGGCGGGGCGCACTTCACGTCCTGTGTGCCCGATTACGACCGCGACGAGCCGTTCCAGAAGCTGTACGCGAGCACGCCCTGGCCCGAGTTCGCCGAGCGGTTCCTGCCGCCCGGCGGTGACGAGAAGCAGTACCAGTCCGCCGTCCAGGCCTGGCACGAGGAGCAGAAGTGAGCGTCACCACGACAGATGTGTCCCGTGCCGAGTACTGCGCGATCGCGTGCGCCGAGGCCTGGCGGGACAACGGGGAGGTGCTGGCCAGCCCGATGGGCCTGATCCCGTCCGTGGGGGCGCGGCTGGCCAAGCGCACCTTCTCCCCCGGCCTGCTGCTGACCGACGGCGAGGCGATGGTCGTCGGGCTCGACGGTTCGGCGGAGGGCTGGCTCCCGTACCGGCAGCATCTGACGATGGTCACGGGCGGGAAGCGGCACGTGATGATGGGGGCGAGCCAGATCGACCGGTTCGGCAACCAGAACATCTCGTGCATCGGCGACTGGGAGCGGCCCGACCGGCAGCTCCTCGGGGTGCGTGGCGCTCCGGTCAACACGCTGAACAATCCGGTGAGTTACTGGGTTCCCAAGCACAGCCGCCGGGTCTTCGTCGAGAAGGTCGACATGATCAGCGGGGTGGGCTACGACAGCGCGGCCGCGGCGGGCCCGTCGGCGACGCGGTTCCATCGCATCCCGCGCGTGGTGACGAATCTGGCCGTCCTGGACTTCGACACCGCAGACCACGCGATGCGGCTGCTGTCCGTGCATCCGGGTGTCACGGTGGAGGAGGTCCAGGAGGCGACGGGGTTCGCGCTGGTACTCCCGGAGGGCGGCGAGGTGCCGTCCACGCGGGAGCCCACGGCGGAGGAGCTGCGGCTGATCCGAGAGGTCATCGACCCGAAGGCGACGCGGGACCGGGAGGTCAAGCCGGTATGACGCCACCTGAGCCGTCTTCCGAACCGGCCCGGGACTCCGCCGCGTTCACGATCCCGACGCCCCTGACCCGGCTTACCGGAGTGCGCCACCCCATCGTGCAGACCGGCATGGGATGGGTCGCGGGGCCGCGCCTGGTGTCGGCGGCGGCGAACGCGGGGGCGCTCGGCATCCTCGCGTCCGCCACCATGACGCTCGACCAACTGCGCGCCGCTGTACGCGAGGTGAAGTCGCGCACGGACCAGCCCTTCGGGGTGAACCTGCGGGCCGACGCGGGGGACGCCCGCGAGCGGGTCAAGGTGATCGTCGAGGAGGGCGTGAAGGTCGCGTCGTTCGCGCTGGCCCCCTCGCGCGAGCTGATCGCCGAACTGAAGGACGCGGGCGCCGTCGTGATCCCGTCGATCGGGGCGCGCCGGCACGCCGAGAAGGTCGCGGCGTGGGGCGCGGACGCGGTGATCGTGCAGGGCGGCGAGGGCGGCGGGCACACCGGGGAGGTGGCGACGTCGGTGCTGCTGCCGCAGGTGGTGGACGCCGTCGACATCCCGGTGGTCGGGGCGGGCGGTTTCCGTGACGGCCGGGGCCTGGTCGCCGCGCTGGCCTACGGGGCGGCCGGGGTTGCCATGGGGACCCGTTTCCTGCTGACGTCGGACTCGACGGTGCCGGACGCGGTGAAGGCGAAGTACCTGGCGGCGAGCGTCAAGGACGTCACGGTGACGACGGCGGTGGACGGTCTGCCGCACCGCATGCTCCGTTCCGAGCTGGTCGACTCGCTGGAGAACGCGGGGCGCACGCGCGCGTTGCTGCACGCCGTGCGTCGCGCCACGGGCTTCAAGAAGCTCTCTGGCCTGAGCTGGCCGCAGATGGTGCGGGACGGCCTCGCCATGAAGCACGGCAAGGACCTCACGTGGAGCCAGGTGCTGCTGGCCGCGAACACCCCGATGCTCCTGAGGGCGTCCATGGTCGAGGGCCGCACCGACCTGGGGGTCATGGCCTCCGGCCAGGTGGCGGGCCTCATAGAGGACCTGCCCAACTGCGCCGAGCTGGTCGACCGCGTGATGACCGAGGCACGTAAGACGCTGGAGGCACTTCCCACGCCACCCTGACCGGGCGCGTCAATCGCCCGCCACCGCAAGGGAGTTCATGTATGTCGCACACGTACAGAACAGGTCACCCGCACACGGCGGGGCGGGCGCTCTCGCGGCGCGGTGCGCTCGGCGCCGCGCTCGGCACGGTCGCGGCGTTCGCCGGGGCCCCCGTCGCCGCGGCGGCGCCGTCGCAGTCGCCGGGAAGGCCGGACACCGGGTCGGGCGCCGGTGGCATCCGGCAGATCCCGCTCGAAGGGGCGGTGAACGTCCGGGACATCGGTGGCCATCGCGCGCGGGGCCGCGGCCGGGTCCGGTACGGCCTCGTCTACCGGGCCGACGCGCTGAGCGAACTCACCGACGCGGACGTGGCGCGGGTCGCCGGTCTGCGCCTTGACCAAGTGGTCGACTTCCGGGTGCCGTTCGAGGTGCGTACGGACGGCGCGGACCGGCTGCCCGCGGGTCTGGCGGTGACCGCGCGGTCCGTCTCCGACGGTGGCCAGTACGAGCGGATGATGGCCGCGATCGGCTCCAAGGACCCGGCGGTGCAGCAGGAAGTGCTGGGGGGCGGCAAGGCGGCCGCCGCGATGCGTACCACGTACCGGATGTTCGTGACCGACGCGGCCAACCGCGCGCGGTTCGCGGCGACGCTCCGGGATGCGGCGAGCGGTGGGTCCGGCGCGCTGCTCTACCACTGCACGTCCGGGAAGGACCGCACGGGCTGGATGACGTACGTCCTGCTGAGCGTGCTCGGGGTGGGTCAACGGGCGGCGGAGGGCGACTACTTGGCGTCGAACGCGTTTCGCGCGGCACATGACGCGGAGGTCCGCGAGGGGCTTCGGCGGGCGGGGTTGATGCGGGATCCGGACCTGCTGATTCCTGTCCAGGAGGTGCGGATGGAGTACCTGGATGCGGCGCGTGAGGAGGTTCGGTGCGGCTACGGGAGTCTGCGCCGGTATGTGGCCGAGGGGCTCGGGGTGGATCGGGGGGTGGTGGGGGCGTTGCGGGCGCGGCTGGTGGGATGAGGTGTTGCGCCACCATGGAGGCTCCGCCCCGGGCCCCCGACGTGTTGCGCCCCCACGGGGCGGAGGCCACGGGGCTCTGCCCCGGACCCCGCGCCTCAATCGCCGGCGGGGCTTGAATTGCCCGGTGCCAGGAGGCGTTGCCGGCGGGGCTGGAGTTGGCCCCGCCGGGCTGTGCTTCGGGTTAAGCGGCCTGGCGGGGGCCGTGGCCGCGGCGGTTGTTGCCTGTGCCGGAGGCGGACTGGCCGGCGTTGGCCGAGCCGGAGCCGCGGCGGTTGTTGCCTGTGCCGGAGGCGGACTGGCTGCCGTTGGGCGAGGCGGAGCGGCGGCGGTTGTTGCCGCCCGAGCTCGTGCGCTGGCCTTCGGTGGCTGCGGCGCGGCCGTTGCCGTTGCCCGATCCGCCGCGGGAGCGGCGTGAGCGGCGGGGCTTGGTCGTGGCGGCCGGGGCGACCGGTTCCGGCACGGCGATGACCACGGCGACACCGGACGGCTCGCGCGCGCCGGTGATCTGCGTCAGCGCCTCGTCCGAGGAGCGGACCTGCGTCGTCCGCGGCTGGATCTTCGCGTCGCGCATCAGGCGCTGCATGTCGCGCTTCTGCTCGGGCAGGACCAGCGTGACGACGCTGCCGGACTCACCGGCGCGCGCGGTGCGGCCACCGCGGTGCAGGTAGTCCTTGTGCTCGGTGGGCGGGTCGACGTTGACGACGAGGTCGAGGTCGTCGACGTGGATGCCGCGCGCCGCGACGTTCGTGGCGACGAGCGCGGTGACCCGGCCGTCCTTGAACTGCTCCAGGGTGCGGTTGCGCTGCGGCTGGCTGCGGCCGCCGTGCAGCGGAGCCGCGTACACGCCGCTGGCGAGGAGCCGCTTGGCGAGCCGGTCGGCGGAGCGCTTGGTGTCGACGAAGAGGATGACGCGGCCTTCACGCGCGGCGATGCGCGCGGTGACGGCCTTCTTGTCGGTCTCGTCCTGGACGTGCAGGACGTGGTGTTCCATCGTCGTGACCGCGCCGGCCGACGGGTCGACGGAGTGGACCACCGGGTCGTTGAGGAACTGCTTGACCAGCCGGTCGACGTTCTTGTCGAGCGTCGCCGAGAAGAGCATGGTCTGGCCGCCCGACTCGACCTGCTTCAGGAGCGCGGTGACCTGCGGCATGAAGCCCATGTCAGCCATCTGGTCGGCCTCGTCGAGCACCGTCGTGCGCACCGAGCCGAGCATGCAGTCGCCGCGCTCGATGAGGTCCTTGAGGCGGCCCGGGGTGGCGACGACGACCTCGGCACCGCGGCGCAGCTGGCCCGCCTGCCGGGAGATCGACATGCCGCCGACGACGGTCGCGATGCGCAGCCGCAGCGCGGTGGCGTACGGGGTGAGGGCGTCGGTGACCTGCTGCGCGAGCTCACGCGTGGGGACGAGGACGAGCGCGAGAGGGGACTTCGGCTCGGCCTTGGCGCCGGTCGTGTGGGTGAGCAGCGGGAGGCCGAAGGCGAGGGTCTTGCCGGAGCCGGTGCGGCCGCGGCCGAGGAGGTCCCGTCCGGCGAGCGAGTTGGGGAGCGTCGCGGCCTGGATGGGGAAGGGGTCGGTGACGCCCTGCTCACCCAGCGTCTTCAGAAGGGCGGCCGGCATGTCGAGTTCGGCGAAGCTGTCCACGGCGGGAAGCGCGGGGGTGGTGTTCTCCGGCATGGTGAACTCGGCGGGCGGCGAGGGCTGTTGCCTGCGGCGCTGCTCGGGAGCACGGCGCTGCCCGGCTGCGGGACGCGGGCTGCGGCGGGACGGGCGGGCAGAACTGGCCATGCGGCGATGCCTTCCGGGACGGGACAGCAGGAACCGGGGCCCGCACCGTAGCGGTGCGGGCCCCGGCCCGGTGATGCTCGATCCGACGCCGCCGGGTCAGCCCGGCGGGGTCGAGTGATCTACGAGCGAGATCAGGCGGGGAGGATGTTCTCCGCCTGCGGGCCCTTCTGGCCCTGCGTGACGTCGAACGTCACCTTCTGGCCCTCCTGGAGCTCACGGAAGCCCGAGGTGGCGATGTTCGAGTAGTGGGCGAAGACGTCGGCGCCGCCGCCGTCCTGCTCGATGAAGCCGAAGCCCTTTTCCGAGTTGAACCACTTAACGATACCGGTGGCCATGTCGTTCTCCTTAAGAACAGGTAGCAGTCCCCATTCCACGAACGCCCACGTGAACGCCGGAAACCGGGAAATTTCCCGGTGGAAACAATAATGCGCCTGAGGAACATTCCCGTCAGGCGCGCATAAAGTCTATGGGTACCAAAACTGCAACGTCATGAATCTTAGCATGGGACTTCACCGCACCGCGATCCCGTCCAGAACCATCGACAGATACTGGCGCGCGATCTCCTCTGGGCTGTGCCGCCCGCCGGGCCGGTACCAGGATGCCGCGACCCAGACGGTGTCGCGCACGAACCGGTAGGTGAGGCGGATGTCGAGGTCGGCGCGGAAGACCTGGTCGGCGACGCCGCGCTCCAGGGTGGTCAGCCAGGTCTTCTCGAACCTGCGCTGCGACTCGGCGAGGAACGCGAAGCGGTCCTGCGCGACGAGCTGCTGGGACTCCCGCTGGTAGATCGCGACGGCGGCGCGGTGCCGGTCGATCTCCCGGAAGGACTCGGTGACCAGCGCCTCCAGGGTCTGCCGCGGGCCGAGCTCGTCGTCGAGCACGGTGTCGTAGCCGGACCACAGCTCGTCGAGGAAGGTCCGCAGGATCTCCTCCAGCATCGATTCCTTGGAGTCGAAGTGGTAGTAGAGGCTGCCGGCGAGCATGCCCGCGTGGTCGGCGATCTTGCGGACGGTCGTGGCGTTGTAGCCCTGCTCGGCGAAGACCTCGGCCGCGGTGTGCAGGAGCTCGCCGCGCCGCTCGGGCGCCGCGTTCGTCGACTGGGACTTCTTCTTCGTAGGCACGGGCCCATTGTCCCGGGTGCCGCGGCTGCGGGCGTCCCGGGTGTCACAGCAGGGTGCGGCGGCCGGGCGGGGTCACCGGCTGTCCCCCTGTCCGCCGCCGCGCTGCGCGGACACGGGCATCCGGCCGGCCGACGCGCCGCCGTCCGCGGTGACTTCGGCGCCGGTGAGGTAGGAGGCGTCGTCGGAGGCGAGGAACGCGACGAGCCGGGCCACCTCTTCGGGGCGGCCGATGCGGCCGAGCGCGGCGGCCGGGTGCTCGGTGGTGCCGAGATGGGCGGTCATCGCCGTGTCGATGGCGCCGGGGAAGACGGCGTTGACGCGGATGCCGTCGCCGCCGAGTTCGAGGGCGGCGGTCCGGCTCAGCCCGCGCAGCCCCCACTTCGCGGCGCCGTACGAACCATGCCCCCAGATGCCCTGAACCCCGGCCTGCGAGGAGATGTTGACGATCGCGCCGCCCCGCTCCCCCGCCCGTATGGCGGGGACGACGGCCTGGAGCCCCAGGAACGGGCCGACGAGATCGACCTTGAGGATCCGCTCCAGCTGGGCCGGATCCTCGTCGACGATGGGGGACGTCGTGTAGATGGCGGCGTTGTTGACGAGGATGTCGAGCCGTCCGTACGTGTCGGTGGCGACACGGACGGCATGGGCCCAGGAGTCGGCGCCGGTGACGTCCAGCCGGACGAACCGTGCGGCTTCCCCGAGTTCACCGGCGACCCGCTCCCCTTCGGACACGAGTACGTCGCCGAGCACGACCCGCGCCCCACGGGCTGCCATTTCCCTGGCAATGGCCTCGCCCATCCCGCGCGCCGCCCCGGTCACCAGGGCGACCTTTCCGTCCAGTTGTCCCTCACGCATCCGCGTATCCCTCCGGCTCCACGTTGTCTCCGAACAACCCAGGGGCGACTCGAGCCACCCACCCGTACGACCAGGGGTCACCCCTCCCCGGCCATCCGGCCCGCCGCCCGGTACCCGAACACCATCCCCGTGCCGATCGGCGCTCCCGGCCCCGGGTAGACGGAGCCCGTCACGTTCGCCGCCGTGTTCCCCACCGCGTAGAGGCCCTCGATCACGGACCCGTCCTCGCGCAGCACGCTCGCGTCCGTGTCCGTGCGGACGCCGCCCTTCGTGCCCAGGTCGCCGAGCACGATCCGCACCGCGTGGAACGAGCCGGACGACAGCGGCAGCAGGCACGGGTTGGGCGCGCCCTGCTCGCCCGCGCCCGCGAAGAACCGGTCGTAGGGGTCGTCGCCGCGGCCGAACTCCGGGTCGTGGCCGTTCCCCGCGTACTTGTTGAACGCCGCGACGGTCGCGGCGAGGCCTTCGGCCGGCACTCCGATCGCCTCGGCGAGCGCCTCCACCGAGTCCGCGCTGCGCCACACCCCGGCCGCCTCGAACGACTCCCGGTCGACCGGGACGAGGACGATGCCGGGCGGCTCCTCGCCGTGCCGCGCGTCCCACACCCACCACACGGGGCGCTCCGGCGCGTCCCCGGCCCGCGCCGCGATCATGGCCCGGCCCATCCGGTCGTAGGACAGGCACTCGTTGGCGAACCGGCGGCCCTCGGCGTCGACGAAGACGCCGCCGCGGAAGCCGAGGGCGAACGCCGCGCTGCCGTCGGGGAAGAGCACGGACGGGCACCACCAGCTCTCGTCGAGCAGCGACGTCGCCGCCCCGAGCCCTTGCGCGGCCCGCAGCGCGTCCCCGGTGCCGCCGCCCGCGGGCCCCATCGTCCAGTCGGCCCCCGGCCCGTTGTCGAAGGCGCGGCGCAGTTCGGCGTCCCGCTCGTAGCCGCCGGCACCGAGCAGCACACCGCGGCGGGCCCGGATCCGGGCCGTACTGCCCTGTGCGTCGCGGACCTCGGCGCCGACGACCCGCCCGTCCTCGCCCTGCACGAGCCCGGTGAACGCGGTGCGGGAGCGCGCCCGCCCGCCGGCCTGATCGAGGGCGAGCAGCAGTCGGCCGATCAGCGCGCGGCCGTCCGTGAGCGCCCCCTCGGGCGCCGGCGCTCCCAGCCGCTCGCAGCGCGCGGGCGGGCGGACGGCGTCGAGCAGCGGCTGCTCGCCCGCGGGCCGCTCCATGGGGACGGGGAAGACGCCGCGTCCCGCGTCGAAGCGGCCGGGGCCCGGGTAGTAGTCGGGGAACTTCCGGTGTTCGAACCGGAGCAGTTCGCTGCGCTCAAGGAACTCGACCGTGGGCCCGGCCCCGTCGAGGTACGCGTCCTGCATCTCGTGCGGCGTCGAGTCGCCGACGAGGGACCGGAAGTACGTGCGGGCCAGGTCGGCGCTGTCCTCGAGGCCCGCGCGGGCCTGCGCCTGGTTGCCGGGCAGCCACAGGCAGGCTCCGGCGTACGCGGTCGTTCCGCCGAAGTACTCGGTCTTCTCGACGACGAGGGTGTCGAGGCCGCGCGCGGCGGCGCTGTACGCGCCGGTCAGGGCGGCGCCGCCGGAGCCGACGACCAGCACGTCGACCGTCTCGTCCCACTCCACGTCAGGGTTGCCGCTCACAGCGTCTCGCTCCTCTCGCACCACTGGGGAAGTACGGCACGGACGGCGATCCGCCGGACGCGCGGGGCGTCGGCGGTGGGCTCGGAAGGTACAGGGGTACGGGTCATGCCCTCACCCTGTCCGCGCCTCCCCCGGCGCCCCACCGCCGATTCCCGCTCAGCGGGACGCGGATCCCGCAGCAGCAGTCACAGGGGCGGTCAGAGGCACGGTCACAGGCGCTCGATGATCGTGACGTTGGCCTGGCCGCCGCCCTCGCACATGGTCTGGAGGCCGAACCGGCCGCCGGTGCGCTCCAGTTCGTGCAGCAGGGTCGTCATCAGCTTGCTGCCGGTGGCGCCGAGAGGGTGGCCCAGCGCGATGGCTCCGCCGTTGACGTTGACCTTCTCGGGGTCGGTGCCGGTCTCCTTCAGCCAGGCGAGGACGACCGGCGCGAAGGCCTCGTTGATCTCGACGAGGTCGATGTCGTCCATCGTGAGGCCGGTCTTCTTCAGCGCGTACGCGGTCGCCGGGATGGGCGCGGACAGCATCCGGATGGGGTCCTCGCCGCGTACGGAGAGGTGGTGGATGCGGGCCCGGGGCGTCAACCCGTGCTCCCGCACGGCCTGTTCGGAGGCGATCAGCAGGGCCGCCGCGCCGTCCGAGACCTGCGAGGAGCAGGCGGCGGTGATGGTGCCGCCCTCGACGACCGGGTTCAGGCCCGCCATCTTCTCCAGGCTCGTGTCGCGGCGCGGGCCCTCGTCGGCGGTGACGTCCCCGTAGGCGACGGACTCCTTCGCGAACCGACCCTCGTCGATCGCGCGCAGGGCCCGCTGGTGGGAACGGAGCGCCCACTCCTCCTGGTCCTGCCGCGTGATGCCCCACTTCTCGGCGATGAGCTCCGCGCCGTGGAACTGGTTGACGGGCGCGTCGCCGTAGCGGGCGCGCCAGCCCTCACTGCCCAGGTAGGGGCCCTCGGTGAGGCCGAGCGGTTCGGCGGCCTGCCGGGAGGCGTAGGCGATCGGGATCATCGACATGTTCTGTGTGCCGCCCGCGACGACGAGGTCCTGCGTACCGGAGAGCACGCCCTGTGCCGCGAAGTGGATGGCCTGCTGGGACGAACCGCACTGCCGGTCGACGGTGACGCCCGGCACCTCCTCGGGAAGTCCCGCGGCGAGCCAGCAGGTGCGGGCGATGTCGCCTGCCTGCGGGCCGATGGTGTCGAGGCAGCCGAAGACGACGTCCTCGACGGCGGCCGGGTCGACCCCGGTGCGCGCGACGAGCTCCTTCAGGACGTGGGCGCCCAGGTCGGCGGGGTGGACGGCGCTGAGCCCGCCCTTGCGCCGCCCTACGGGCGTACGGACCGCATCGACGATGTAGGCCTCGGCCATGACGCATCAACTCCAGTCGTTTCTAAGGATGGTGGGGCTGGGCTATCCCGTCGAGCACCATCGCGAGGTACTCGCGGGCGATCTCCTCGGGGCTGTGTCTGCCGCCCGGCCGGTACCAGGACGCGGCGACCCACACGGTGTCGCGCACGAACCGGTAGGTGAGCCGGATGTCGAGGTCGGCGCGGAACGATCCGGCCGCGACCCCGTCCTTCAGGGTGGTCAGCCAGGTCTGCTCGAACTTGCGCTGCGACGCGGCGAGGAAGGCGAACCGCTCCCTCGCGGCGAGCGCCTTCGACTCCTTCTGGTAGATGGCGACGGCGGGTCCGTGCCGGTCGATCTCCCGGAAAGACTCGGTGACCAGGGCCCGCATCGTCTCGCGCGGCTCGTGGCCTGCGGCGAGGACGGTGTCGTAGCGGCCCCACAGCTCGTCGAGGAAGCCGCGCAGGATCTCCTCGACGATCGAGTCCTTGGAGTCGAAGTGGTAGTAGAGGCTGCCCGCGAGCATCCCCGCGGCGTCCGCGATCCGGCGCACGGTGGTGGCGTCGTAGCCCTGCGCCGCGAACACCTCGGCCGCCGTGGCGAGGAGTTCTCGACGCCGCTCGGGCGAGGGGCTCATGCGCGCTGGCTGCTGACGGAGACGGTTTCGCCGGTCATGTACGAGGAGTAGCCGGAGGCGAGGAAGACCATCACGTTGGCCACCTCCCAGGGCTCGGCGTACCGGCCGAAGGCCTCCTTCTCGGTCAGTTCGGCGAGCAGTTCCTCCGAGGTGACCTTCACCAGGTGCGGGTGCATGGCGAGGCTGGGCGCCACCGCGTTGACCCGTACTCCGTATTCGGCGGCCTCTATCGCGGCGGTCCTGGTCAGGGCCATCACGCCGGCCTTCGCGGCGGCGTAGTGCGCCTGTCCGGCCTGGGCGCGCCAGCCGATGACCGACGCGTTGTTGACGATCGCGCCGCCGCGCCCGGTTTCGCGGAAGGCGCGCAGGGCGGCCCGCACGCACCGGAAGGTCCCGTTCAAGGTGACGTCCAGGACCTTCGTCCACTGCTCGTCGCTCATGTCGACGAGCGGCGAAGTGCCGCCGAGGCCCGCGTTGTTGACGACTATGTCGAGCCCGCCGTGCCGCTCGGCGGTGTGCGCGAAGAGTGCCTGCACCTGCTCCTCGTCGGTGACATCGCAGGCGAGCGCGGAGACCCGCTCGGCGCCGAACTCGGCGGCGAGGGCCGCTTCGCTCTCCTTCAGGCGGCGCGCGTGCGCGTCACTGATGACGACGCGGGCGCCCTCCTCCAGGAAGCGGCGCGCGGTGGCGCCGCCGATCCCGGCGCCGGCGGCCGCGGTGATGACGGCACTGCGCCCGTCGAGCAGTTGGTGGCCCGAGACGTACGCGGGAGTGGTGGAGCGGGATCGGGAGTCCTCGACGCTGTCCATGCTCATAAGCTAACCTACCAAACACTTGTTAGGGAAGGATGTCTCCGATGCCCACAGAACAAACCGCGCCGCAGCCCGTCCTGTTCGAGGTCAGGGGCCGGGTCGCGCACGTGACGATGAACCGGCCGAAGTACCGCAACGCGCAGAACTCGGCGATGACGTATGCCCTGGACTCCGCCCTCTACCGGGCCGCCGAGGACGAGGCCGTCAAGGTCGTCGTCCTCTCGGGCGCGGGCGAGCACTTCTCGGCGGGGCACGACATCGGGACGCCGGAGCGGGACGCGCATCTGCCGTTCGAGCGGCGGGCCGGGCTGTGGTGGGACCACTCCGACAAGCGGGGCGCCGAGTCGCGGTTCGCCCGCGAGTCGGAGGTGTACCTGGGCATGTGCAGGCGCTGGCGCGAGCTGCCGAAGCCGGTGATCGCCTCGGTGCAAGGGGCGTGCGTGGCGGGCGGGTTGATGCTGGCCTGGGTGTGCGACCTGATCGTGGCGAGCGAGGACGCGTTCTTCGCGGATCCCGTCGTCCGGATGGGGATCCCGGGCGTCGAGTACTTCGCGCACCCGTGGGTGATGCCGCCGCGGATCGCCAAGGAGTTCCTGTTCACGGGCGAGCGGATGAGCGCACGCCGGGCGCACGAGGTGGGGATGATCAACCGGGTGGTGCCCCGGGACGAACTGGCGGCCGCCACGTGCGATCTGGCGGACCGGGTCGGCGAGATGCCGCGGCTCGGGCTCGCGCTGACCAAGCGCGCGGTGAACCAGGCGGAGGACCTCCAGGGCATGCACGCGGGCCTGGACTCCGTCTTCGGCCTGCACCACCTGGCGCACGCGCACAACGCGGAGACGGCGTCGGACTCGCTGGGCGGCATGGACGTCCACGCCATGAAGGAGGCGGGTGCCCGATGAACCTGGAGTTCACCCCGGATCAGGACGCGTTCCGCGAGGAGGCGCGGGCGTGGCTCGCGGAGCACGTACCGGCCGAGCCGCTGCCGTCCCTGGAGACCGAGGAGGGCTTCGCCGCGCACCGCGCGTGGGAGGCCGAGCTGTCCGCGGACCGCTGGTCGGTCGTCTCGTGGCCCGAGGAGTTCGGGGGCCGCGGCGTCGACATCTTCAAGTGGCTGATCTTCGAGGAGGAGTACTACGCGGCGGGGGCCCCTGGCCGCGTCTCACAGAACGGCATCAACCTTCTCGCCCCCACACTCTTCGACCACGCCACGGACGAGCAGCGGGCGCGCGTACTGCCGTCGATGGCGAGCGGCGAGGTGATCTGGGCGCAGGCCTGGTCGGAGCCGGAAGCGGGCTCCGACCTGGCGGCGCTGCGCTCGCGGGCGGTGCGCACGGACGGCGGGTGGCTGCTGAACGGGCAGAAGACGTGGTCGTCGCGGGCCGCGTTCGCCGACCGGGCGTTCGGCATCTTCCGTACGGACCCGGAGGCGGCCAAGCCCCATCACGGGCTCACGTACCTGATGTTCGACCTGCGCGCGCCGGGTGTCACGGTCCGGCCGATCGGCCGCATCGACGGCAAACCGGCCTTCGCCGAGCTGTTCCTTGACGACGTGTTCGTCCCGGACGAGGACGTGATCGGGGAGGTCGGCAACGGCTGGCGCATCGCGATGTCGACGACGGGGAACGAGCGGGGTCTCATGCTGCGCTCCCCCGGCCGCTTCCTGGCCGCGTCGGACCGGCTGCTCGGGCTGTGGCGGGAGAGCGGCGCGGATCCGGCGCTGCGGGACCGGGTGGCGGACGCGGTGGTGGGGGCGCGCGCGTACCAGCTGTTCACGTACGGCAACGCGTCGCGGTTCGCGGCGGGTGAGCAGATCGGGGCGGAGTCGAGCCTGAACAAGGTGTTCTGGTCGGAGTACGACATCGCGCTGCACGAGACGGCGCTGGAACTACTGGGCGCGGAGGGCGAATTGGCGGAGGGCGAGTGGGCCGAGGGTTATACCTTCTCGCTCGCCGGGCCGATCTACGCGGGGACGAACGAGATCCAGCGCGACATCATCGCCGAGCGTCTGCTCGGCCTGCCGAAGGGACGCCGCTGATGAGGTTCCTCCTGGACGCGGAGCAGGCCGAGTTCGGCCGCACGCTCGACCGGATGCTGACGGCGGCGGACACCCCATCGGCGGTCCGCGCGTGGGCGGGCGGTGACGCCGGGCCCGGACGGGCTCTGTGGGGGCGGCTCGCGGAGGCGGGAGTGTTCGCGCTGGCCGTCCCGGAGGCGTACGAAGGGGTGGGCCCGCTGCCCGTGGAACTGGCGTTGTCGTACGTGGAGTTGGGGCGCCACGCGATACCGGGGCCGGTCGTCGAGACGGCGGCGGTGGCGGTGCTGCTGAACGGTACGGAGGCCGCGAAGGAGTGGCTGCCTCGGATCGCGGCGGGGGACGTGGCGGTGACGTTGGCGTCGGGACCGTATGCGCTGGACGCGGATTCGGCGGACGCCGTGTTCCTCGTGGAGGGCGACACGGTGCGGCTCGCCGCCGGTCACGGTCCGCTGCGGGAGTCGGCGGACCCGGCGCGCCGGCTGTTCGCACCGGACGAGGGCGGCGAGGTCGTGGCGCGGGGCGCGAAGGTGCGGGAGGCGAGGGACATGGCGGCGTTCCTGACGGCGGCGCAGTCGCTCGGCGTGGGACTGGAGTTGCTCCGCCGTACGGTCGACTACGTCCGGCAGCGGGAGCAGTTCGGCGTGCCGGTCGGATCGTTCCAGGCGGTCAAGCATCGGCTCGCGGATGCGCTGGTGGGGCTGGAGTTCGCGCGTCCGTTGCTGTTCGGGGCGGCGCTCACGATGGCGTCGGCGGACATCGCGGCGGCGAAGCTTGCGGCGGGCGAGGCGTGCTATGTGGCGGCTCGCGCGGCCCTTCAACTCCACGGGGCGGTGGGGTACACGGAGGAGTTGGACCTGTCCCTGTGGCTCCGCAAGGCGCGCCCGCTGCGCGACGCGTGGGGGTCGCCGGCGGCGTGCCGGGCGCGAGTGGTGGGGTAGGCCGGGGCCGCTTGTCTCCCCCACCCCGCCCCTTCCCGAAAGTCCTGCCGGACGGGCCTGCTCAAACGCCGCAGGGGCTAGGAGCAGCCCTGCCGGGCGGGCCTGCTCACACGCCGCAGGGGCTTGATAGATCGAGCCCCTGCGGCAAAATCAAGCCCCGCCGGCGGTTGAGGCGCGGGGGCCGGGGCGGAGCCCCGAGGGCGTAACGACGGTGCCGGGCGCATAATCTGTGCCGCATGAAACGCGCGGGCTGCATAACCCTCTCCCTCCTGGCCGTGGCCCCCCTCGCCACAGCCGCCGTATACCTCCTGTCGCCCACCGACGCCCCCGCCCCGCACGCGCGGCCCCCCGCCTCCGCCCACCAGCCCGAAGCGGAGCGCAAAGCCGATGACAAGGCGATCGCGAGCCTGCCGCCCGGCCTCGCCGCCCCGCAGAAGAAGGACCTGGCGCAGCAGATCGTCGCCAGCGCCGAGAACTCCACGCTGGACTGGCGCAGCGCGTACGGCTACATCGAGGACATCGACGACGGCCAGGGCTACACGGCCGGCATCATCGGCTTCTGCACCGGCACCCACGACCTGCTTACCCTGGTCGAGCGCTACACGAAGGCCCACCCGGACAACGGCCTGGCCCGCTTCCTCCCGGCCCTGCGCAAGGTCGACGGCACCGACTCCCACAAGGGCCTCGACCCCGGCTTCACCGCCGCGTGGAAGCAGGAGGCCACACACAAGGCCTTCCGGGACGTCCAGGAGAAGGAGCGCGACCGGGGCTACTTCGACCCGGCGGTCCGCCTCGCCAAGCTCGACGGCCTGGGCACGCTCGGCCAGTTCATCTACTACGACGCGATGGTCCTGCACGGCCCCGGCACGGGCCCGCACGGCTTCTACGGCCTGCGCGAGGCGGCGCTCAAGGAGGCCGACACCCCGTCCCAGGGCGGAAAGGAGAAGGCCTACCTCGACATCTTCCTCGACCTGCGCCGCAAGGCCATGAAGGCGAAGAACCCCGACCGCGACACGACCCGCATCGACACGGCGCAGCGCCAGTTCCTCTACGACGGCAACCTGTCCCTGAAGACGCCCCTGACATGGAAGGTCTACGGCGAGACCTTCCACATCCCTGGCTGAACCGGGCCGAACCGGGCCGAACCGGGCCGAACGCACCGCGACGCCCGCCCAGCGTCCGGTCGGGGACTTTAGGGCGAGCGTCGCGCTCAGTTCCGTACGCCGTTGTACGGGACGTTCATTGACGGGCCGTCAGGCCCGCACGGATCACACGGTCAGCGAGCGGTCCGTCGGCCGGATCGGAGCGTGCAGCTCCGACACCCCCGTCAGGAAGCGGTCCACGCCGCGGGCGGCCGAGCGGCCCTCCGCGATGGCCCACACGATGAGGGACTGGCCGCGGCCCGCGTCACCGGCGACGAAGACGCCGGGGACGTTGGTCTGGAACTCGTCGTCGCGGGCGACGTTGCCACGCGCGTCGAGGTCGAGGCCGAACTGCGAGACCAGACCGTTCTCCTGGTCCGTGCCCGTGAAGCCCATCGCGAGGGTGACCAGCTGCGCCGGGATCTTGCGCTCGCTGCCGGGCTTCGGCGTGAGCTTGCCGTCGATGAACTCGACCTCGTTGAGGTGCAGCCACTGGACGTTGCCGTCCTCGTCGCCCTCGAAGTGGGTGGTGCCCGCCGAGTAAATGCGCTCGCCGCCCTCCTCGTGGGCCGAGGTGACCTTGTAGAGCATCGGGAACGTCGGCCACGGCTGCGTGGTCGTGTTCCGGTCCTCGCTCGGGCGCGGCATGATCTCCAGCTGCGTCACCGAGGCGGCGCCCTGACGGTGGGCGGTGCCCACGCAGTCGGCGCCGGTGTCGCCGCCGCCGATCACGACGACGTGCTTGCCCTCGGCGGTGATGGGCGGCTGGACGAAGTCGCCCTCCTGCACCTTGTTGGAGAGCGGCAGGTACTCCATCGCGTAGTGGATGCCGTTCAACTCACGGCCGGGGACCGGGAGATCACGCGACACGGTCGCACCCGCGGCGACGACGACGGCGTCGTAGCGCTTGCGCAGCTTCGCCGCGTCGATGTCCTGGCCGATCTCCACACCCGTACGGAACTTGGTGCCCTCCGCGCGCATCTGCTCGATGCGGCGGTTGATGTGGCGCTTCTCCATCTTGAACTCGGGGATGCCGTAGCGGAGCAGGCCGCCGATGCGGTCGGCGCGCTCGTAGACGGCGACCGTGTGTCCGGCCCGCGTCAGCTGCTGGGCGGCGGCCAGACCGGCCGGGCCCGAGCCGATGACGGCGACGGTCTTGCCCGACAGGCGCTCCGGGATCTGCGGGGCGACATCGCCCCGGTCCCACGCCTGGTCGATGATCGAGACCTCGACGTTCTTGATGGTGACGGCCGGCTGGTTGATGCCGAGCACGCACGCCGACTCACAGGGGGCCGGGCAGAGCCGGCCGGTGAACTCCGGGAAGTTGTTGGTCGCGTGCAGGCGCTCCTGCGCGGCCGACCAGTCCTCACGGTACGCGTAGTCGTTCCACTCGGGGATCAGGTTCCCCAGCGGGCAGCCGTTGTGACAGAACGGGATGCCGCAGTCCATGCAGCGGGACGCCTGCTTGCTGATGATGGGCAGCAGGGAACCGGGAACGTAGACCTCGTTCCAGTCCTTGACGCGCTCGTCGACCGGGCGGGTCTCGGCGACCTCGCGGCCATGGTTGAGAAAGCCCTTGGGATCAGCCATTGGTCGCCGCCTCCATCATCTTCTCGGTGGTCTCGGTCTCGGAGAGACCGGCTCGCTCGGCGGCGTCCTTGGCGGCGAGCACTGCCTGGTACGTGCTGGGGATGATCTTGCCGAACCGGGCCACCGAGGCATCCCAGTCGGCGAGGAGCTTCTCGGCCACCGTCGAGCCGGTCTCCTCGGCGTGCCGGCGCACGACGTCGTGCAGCCACTGCTTGTCGGTGTCGTCGAGGACGCCGACCGCCGGCTGGAGCGCGGCGTTCACGTTGTCGACGTCGAGGTCGATGACGTACGCGATGCCGCCCGACATGCCGGCCGCGAAGTTGCGGCCCGTCTCGCCGAGGATCACCGCGTGGCCGCCGGTCATGTACTCGCAGCCGTGGTCGCCCACGCCCTCCGAGACGACCGTGGCACCGGAGTTGCGGACGCAGAAGCGCTCGCCGGTGCGGCCGCGCAGGAACAGCTCGCCGCCCGTCGCGCCGTACGCGATGGTGTTGCCGGCGATCGTCGAGTACTCGGCGAGGTGGTCGGCGCCGCGGTCCGGGCGGACGATGATGCGGCCGCCGGAGAGGCCCTTGCCGACGTAGTCGTTGGCGTCGCCCTCCAGGCGCAGCGTCACGCCGCGCGGCACGAAGGCGCCGAAGGACTGGCCCGCGGAGCCCGTGAAGGTGATGTCGATGGTGTCGTCGGGCAGGCCCGCGCCACCGAACTTCTTCGTCACCTCGTGGCCGAGCATGGTGCCGACCGTGCGGTTGATGTTGCGGATGGCGACCTGGGCGCGCACCGGCTGGGCGTCCGTCTGGCCGTTCGTGACGAGGGCGTCGGCGGAGAGCTTGATCAGCTCGTTGTCGAGCGCCTTCTCCAGGCCGTGGTCCTGCTCGATGATCCGGTGCCGGACGGCGCCCGCGGGCAGGTCCGGCACGTGGAACAGCGGCTCCAGGTCGAGGCCCTGCGCCTTCCAGTGGTTCACGGCCCGCTCGGTGTCGAGGAGTTCGGCGTGGCCGACGGCCTCCTCGATGGAGCGGAAGCCCATCTCGGCGAGCAGCTCGCGGACCTCTTCGGCGATGAACCGGAAGAAGTTGACGATGTACTCGGCCTTGCCGGAGAACCGCTCGCGCAGCGTCGGGTTCTGCGTGGCGATGCCGACCGGGCAGGTGTCCAGGTGGCAGACGCGCATCATGACGCAGCCGGAGACGACGAGCGGCGCGGTCGCGAAACCGAACTCCTCGGCGCCGAGCAGCGCGGCGATGAGCACGTCGCGGCCGGTCTTGAGCTGTCCGTCGGTCTGCACGACGATGCGGTCGCGCAGGCCGTTGAGCAGCAGCGTCTGCTGGGTCTCGGCGAGGCCGAGCTCCCAGGGACCACCCGCGTGCTTGAGCGAGGTGAGCGGTGAGGCACCCGTGCCGCCGTCGTGACCCGAGATCAGGACGACGTCCGCGTGCGCCTTGGACACACCGGCCGCGACCGTACCCACGCCGACCTCGGAGACCAGCTTCACGTGGATGCGGGCCTGCGGGTTGGCGTTCTTGAGGTCGTGGATCAGCTGAGCCAGGTCCTCGATGGAGTAGATGTCGTGGTGCGGCGGCGGGGAGATCAGGCCCACGCCCGGCGTCGAGTGACGCGTCTTGGCGACCCACGGGTACACCTTGTGGCCTGGCAGCTGGCCGCCCTCGCCGGGCTTGGCGCCCTGGGCCATCTTGATCTGGATGTCGTCGGAGTTGACGAGGTATTCACTCGTCACGCCGAAGCGGCCGGACGCGACCTGCTTGATGCTGGACCGGCGCGCCGGGTCGTACAGGCGCTCCGGGTCCTCGCCGCCCTCACCGGTGTTGGACTTGCCGCCCAACTGGTTCATGGCGATGGCCATCGTCTCGTGCGCCTCTTGGGAGATCGAGCCGTACGACATGGCGCCGGTCGAGAACCGCTTGACGATCTCGGAGGCGGGCTCGACCTCGTCGATGGAGATCGGCTCGCGGCCCTCGGCCTTGAAGTTGAACAGGCCGCGCAGCGTCATGAGCCGCTCGGACTGCTCGTTCACGCGGTCCGTGTACTTCTTGAAGATGTCGTAGCTGCCCGAGCGCGTGGCGTGCTGGAGGCGGAAGACGGTCTCCGGGTCGAACAGGTGCGGCTCGCCCTCGCGGCGCCACTGGTACTCGCCGCCGATGTCGAGCGCGCGGTGCGCGGGCGCGATGCCGGAGGCGGGGTACGCCTTGGCGTGCCGGGCGGCGACCTCCTCGGCGATGACGCGCAGGTCGGCGCCGCCGATCTTGGTGGTGGTGCCGTTGAAGTACTTCTCGACGAAGGCCTCGTCGAGGCCGACGGCCTCGAAGACCTGGGCGCCGCGGTAGGAGGCGACGGTCGAGATGCCCATCTTGGACATGACCTTGAGGACGCCCTTGCCGAGCGCGTAGATCAGGTTCCGGATCGCGTCCTCGGCCGATCCCACCTCGTCGGCCTTGAGGAAGGTACCGGCGCGGACCAGGTCCTCGACGGACTCCATGGCGAGGTACGGGTTGACGGCCGCGGCACCGAAACCGATGAGCAGCGCGACGTGGTGGACCTCGCGCACGTCACCGGCCTCGACGAGGAGGCCCACCTGGGTGCGCTTCTTCGTACGGATGAGGTGGTGGTGTACGGCCGCGGTGAGCAGCAGCGAGGGGATCGGCGCGTGCTCGGCGTCCGAGTGCCGGTCGGAGAGCACGATGAGGCGGGCGCCGGCCTCGAGGGCGGCGTCGGCCTCTGCGCAGATCTCGTCGATCCGGGCGGCGAGCGAGTCGCCCGCGCCGTGCACCCGGTACAGGCCGGACAGGGTCACGGCCTTCATGCCGGGCATGTCGCCGTCGGCGTTGATGTGGATGAGCTTGGCGAGCTCGTCGTTGTCGATCACCGGGAAGGGCAACGTGACCGCGCGGCACGTGGCGGCCGTGGGCTCCAGGAGATTGTTGCCGGGGCCCAGCGGGGAGCGCAGCGAGGTGACGAGCTCCTCGCGGATGGCGTCCAGCGGCGGGTTGGTGACCTGCGCGAACAGCTGCGTGAAGTAGTCGAAGAGCAGCCGCGGGCGGGCGGAGAGCGCCGCGATCGGGGTGTCCGTGCCCATCGAGCCGATCGGCTCGGCGCCGGCCTTGGCCATCGGCGCGACGAGGATGCGGAGCTCTTCCTCGGTGTAGCCGAAGGTCTGCTGGCGGCGCGTGACGGAGGCGTGCGTGTGCACGATGTGCTCGCGCTCGGGGAGGTCGGAGAGCTCGATCTCGCCGGCCTCGAGCCACTCCTCGTAGGGGTGCTCGGAGGCGAGAGCGTTCTTGATCTCGTCGTCCTCGATGATGCGGTGCTCGGCGGTGTCCACGAGGAACATCCGGCCGGGCTGCAGGCGGCCCTTCTTGACGACCTTGGCCGGGTCGATGTCGAGGACGCCGACCTCGGAGCCGAGGACGACGAGGCCCTCGTCGGTCACCCAGTAGCGGCCGGGGCGCAGACCGTTGCGGTCGAGAACGGCGCCGACCTGGGTGCCGTCGGTGAAGGTGACACAGGCCGGGCCGTCCCAGGGCTCCATCAGGTTGGAGTGGTACTGGTAGAAGGCGCGCCGGGCCGGGTCCATGGAGGCGTGGTTCTCCCAGGCCTCCGGGATCATCATCAGGACGCTGTGCGGAAGCGAACGGCCACCGAGGTGCAGCAGCTCCAGGACCTCGTCGAAGGAGGCGGAGTCGGAGGCGTCCGGCGTACAGACCGGGAAGGTCCGCTCCAGATTGTCCGAACCGCCGAAGAGCTCGGAGCCGAGCTGCGACTCACGGGCGCGCATCCAGTTGCGGTTGCCCTTGACGGTGTTGATCTCACCGTTGTGCGCGACGAAGCGGTACGGGTGCGCGAGCGGCCACGACGGGAACGTGTTCGTGGAGAACCGGGAGTGCACGAGCGCGATCGCGGATGCGAAGCGGCGGTCGGACAGGTCCGGGAAGAAGGGCTCCAGCTGGCCGGTGGTCAGCATGCCCTTGTATACGATCGTGCGCGCGGACAGCGACGGGAAGTACACGTCGACCTCGCGCTCGGCGCGCTTGCGCAGCACGAAGGCCTTGCGGTCGAGCGCGATGTCCTTCGAGGAACCGTCCGCGACGAAGATCTGGCGGAACGCCGGCATCGTCGAGCGGGCGGTGGCGCCGAGGAGCTGCGGGGCGACCGGGACCTCGCGCCAGCCGAGGACGTTCAGGCCCTCTTCGGACGCGATTGTCTCGATCTTCGAGACGAAGTCCTCCGTGCCCTCCTCGGGCAGGAAGGCGATACCGACGGCATACGCACCGGCCTCGGGGAGGTCGAAGTCGACCACCTCGCGCAGGAAGGCGTCCGGAACCTGGGACAGGATGCCCGCACCGTCGCCCGAGTCGGGCTCGGAGCCGGTGGCACCGCGGTGTTCCAGATTTCGCAGAACGGTCAGGGCCTGCTCGACCAGCGTGTGGCTCGCCTCGCCGGTGAGGGTGGCCACGAACCCGACGCCGCAGGCGTCGTGCTCGTTACGCGGGTCGTACATGCCCTGGGCAGCAGGGCGAGCATCCATGTGCGACCAGGTCTGGCCGCTGTTGGAATGCTGGGACGGCTGGCGCGAGGTACGCATCGGCTCTCCCGTCGTCGTCGTGGCAAGGAACGTGCCGAGGGACGACGTTGGCCCTCTGCTGAGAAGTGCAGCTCACTGCTGAGAAGTGCAGCTCAAAAAATTTCGTGCAGATTACATGATGGGTCGGTTCTCGGGAACCGGATACTGCGTTCCAACATGCGGACACCGCGGGTGGCGGCGGAAGAGGCCTCACCGGGCAGATCGATGACCGGAGGCCGGGTGGTGCCGGCGTGCGCCGCGGGCCTCATTGCCCCCAGCGCTTACGGCTCATGCCCCGTGGTCAAGTAATCGAAACCGCGCGGTAACGACTACTTATGCAAGACGCTGTATAGGCATCTTCAGGCCACGGCCGCGACCCGTCAACCAGCAAAAGTGCCGAAGACGCTCCCCAGGAGATACGTCACACCCGCCGCGGCGCCACCGAGGGCCAGCTGCCGCAGCCCGCTGAACCACCAGGATCGCGCCGTCACCTTGGCCACGACCGCCCCGCACGCGAAGAGTCCGACGAGCGCGAGGATCACAGCGGGCCACAGCGCGCTCGCCCCGAGCAGATACGGCAGCAGCGGGATCAGGGCGCCGAGCGCGAACGATCCGAAGGACGAGACGGCGGCGACCATCGGCGAGGGAAGCTCGCCGGGGTCGATGCCCAACTCCTCGCGTGCGTGTATCTCCAGGGCCTGCTCGGGGTCCCGCGACAGCTGCCTGGCCACCTCGTGCGCGAGCTCCGGCTCGACGCCGCGGGAGACGTACAGCTCGGCGAGCTCCTTCTCCTCGTCGGCCGGATGCTTCCTCAACTCGCGGCGCTCGACGTCGAGTTCGGCCTCGACCAGCTCACGCTGGGAGGCGACGGAGGTGTACTCGCCCGCGGCCATGGAGAAGGCTCCGGCAGCGAGGCCCGACAGGCCGGTGATGACGATCGTCTGGTGCGAGGCGGCGCCGCCCGCGACGCCGGTCATGAGCGCGAAGTTGGAGACGAGCCCGTCCATCGCGCCGAAGACCGCGGGGCGCAGCCAGCCACCGTTGACATCACGGTGCGTGTGGTTGTCCCGGTGGGCGTCGTGCAGTGCTGCCCCGGTCTCGATGATGGTCATGCTCGTGAACTCCGCTCCCCTGTGACTGCTGTTTCTACGAGTCCGAAAGTACGCGCGAAAAATCGGCCCTGCCAGCAAGGAAGGCCGTACTTACCTGCGGTTTTGCACCCTGCGCAACACGCTGACCTCCACCTTCCCGAACCGGCCGGTGACCTGGATCACAGGAAATGCGCGTTGACGGGCGGGAAACGAGGGAGCAACATCCGTAAACGTTTCCAGTAGCGGAAAACGTTTACAGAAGTGGAGGGGGAACGCGGTGTCGAAGCCGACGATCATCTCCATCGCCGAGCGCGCCGGGGTCTCCATCGCGTCCGTCTCCCGCGTGCTCAACGGGATCGGGGCCCGCCCCGCGACCGTCGAGAAGGTCGAGCGCGCCGCCGCCGAACTCGGCTATGTGCCCAACGCGGTGGCCCGCTCCCTCAAGGACGGCCGCACCCGCCAGCTCACCTTCGCGATGCCCGACATCGGCAACCCCGTGTACGTGGCGATGGTCCGCGCCATCCAGTCCGTCGCGAAGGCCGCCGGGTACCGCCTCCTCCTGCACTCCACGGACGCCGTCGCCGAGGACGAACTGGCCGTGCTCCACAGCCTCGGCGACCGCACCAGCGACGGCCTCATCCTGTGCCCCATCCGCATCACGGACGCCCATGTGGCCGCGCTGCGCTCGGCCTCGGGGCCGGTCGTCGTCATCGGTTCGCTGCCCGGCGGCGTCCCGGTCGACAGCGTGCGCGCCGACTCCGTCGAGGGCGTCGCGCTCGCCGTGCGCCATCTGTACGAGACGGGCCGGCGCCGCATCGCCTTCGTCAACGGCCCCGCGGACACGGTTCCCGGGCGCAAGCGCGGCGAGGGCTTCCGCAAGGCCCTCGCGGACTGCGGCCTCGCCTACGAACCGGAGCTCATCGTGCACACGGACTTCGGCATCGAGTCCGGGGCCGCGGCCACCGAGGCGCTCCTGGACCTGAGGCCCGACGCGGTCTTCGGCGCCAACGACCAGCTGGCGCTCGGCGCGGCCCGCGCCCTGCACGCCCGCGGGCTGCGGATCCCCGAGGACGTCGCCGTCGCGGGGATGGACGACAGCGAGCTCGCGCAGGCCGGCTGGCCCCCGCTGACCAGCGTCGACCTCGGCTCCACCGAGCGCGGACGGCGCGCCGCCGAACTTCTGCTGCACCGCCTCACCAGTGCCGAAAGCCCCGAGAACCCCGCCCCCCACAGCACCACCGCCCGTCCCCGCCTCGTCGTCCGCGCCTCCACGGGCCGGGCGGCGTCCGACAGTTGAGACACCGAGGATTCCCATGAGTCTCACCGCGCCCCGGGACAGTGCCGTCCCTGGCGGCAGCCGCGGCACACCGCCACCCCGTACGCCGGGTCAGCGCAAGCGAGCGCTGGGTCTGGACCGGGGCGCGTGGTTCCTGCTGATGCCCGCGCTGATCCCGATTCTGATACTCAGCGTGGGCCCGCTCCTGTACGGCCTGTCGTTGGCGTTCACCGACTCGCAGGCGGGGCGGACCTCCCCGACGCAGTTCATCGGCCTGGACAACTTCCTCGACCTGCGCCACGACTCGCTGTTCTGGGAGTCGTTCCGGATCGGCCTGGTCTGGGCGGTATCCGTGACGGCCCTGCAGTTCGTGCTCGCGCTCGGCCTCGCGCTGCTGCTCAACCAGAATCTGCGGTTCCGCTGGCTGGCCCGCACCCTGGCGCTCGTCCCGTGGGCGATGCCCGAGGTCGTCGTCGGCATCATGTGGCGGCTCGTCTACCACTCGGACGCGGGCGTCCTGAACAAGACGCTGACCCAGCTCGGCCTCATCCACGAGAACGTCGACTGGCTCGCCGACCTGTCGTACGCGCTGCCCGCCGTGATCGTGGTGGGCGTGTGGGCGGGCATGCCGCAGACGACGGTGGTGCTCCTCGCCGGGCTGCAGAACGTGCCGGTGGAGCTGCGGGAGGCCGCGCAGCTGGACGGCGCGGGCCTGTGGCGCCGCTTCTCGGCCGTGACCTGGCCGGCCCTGAAGCCGGTGGTCATCGCCATCACGGCGCTCAACTTCATCTGGAACTTCAACTCCTTCGGCCTGGTCTACGTGCTGACGCAGGGCGGGCCCGGCGGCCAGACCCGGCTCCCGATGCTGTTCGCGTACGAAGAGGCCTTCAAGTACGGGCAGTTCGGATACGCCGCGGCGATGGGCCTGGCGATGGTCGCGGTGATCGCGGTGCTGCTGACGCTGTTCCTCCGTAAGAAGCTCAAGGAAGATGTGGAGGCAGCGGCATGAGCACGAGTACGACACTCCCCCGGGTCGCGGGCCGAGCAGGCCAGTACGTGGCCCTGCTCTGCTACATGGTCTTCCTCGCCTTCCCGTTCCTGTGGCTGATCTCGACGTCGTTCAAGTCCCCGCAGGAGCTGGGATCGATCGACCCGAGCTGGATTCCGAAGCATCCGAGCCTGGACAACTACCGCGCCGCGTTCGACGCGCAGCCACTGCTCCGCTCCGCGCTCAACAGTTTGGTCGTCGCGGTCAGCGCCTCCGTGATCTCGGTGGCGATCGCGGTCCCGGCCTCGTACGTCATGGTCCGGTACAAGACCCGCGTCAGCCAGGCGGGCACGGGCTGGATCCTGGTCAGCCAGATGTTCCCGTTCGTGCTGATCATCATCCCGCTGTTCCTGGTCCTGAAGAACCTGCAGATGATCGACAGCCTCTTCGGCCTGATCATCGTCTACGTCGTCTGGAACCTGCCCTTCTCGCTCTGGATGCTCCAGGGCTACGTGAAGTCGGTGCCGCGCTCCCTGGAGGAGGCCGCGGCGGTGGACGGCGCGGGCCGCCTGCGCACCCTCACGAGCGTGGTGCTCCCGCTGCTCACTCCCGGCCTGGTGGCGACGCTGATGTTCAGCTTCGTGACCGCCTGGAACGAGTTCTTCTTCGCCCTCGTCCTCCTCAAGTCTCCGGAGAACCAGACGATGTCGGTCATCCTCACCCGCTTCCTCGGCGCCGAGGGCGTCGCCGACCTCGGGCCGCTCGCCGCGGCCTCGGTCCTCGCCACGATCCCCAGCCTCGTGTTCTTCGCGCTGCTCCAGCGGCGGCTCGTGGGCGGCATGCTCAGCGGGGCGGTGAAGGGCTGATGCGCGTACGGAAGTTCACCGCGGCGGCCGCGGCCGCGCTCTCGCTCGCCCTGGTCGCCGGCTGCTCCGGGTCCTCGGACTCCGAGTCGGCGAACGGCACGGTCACCCTCGATTTCCTCAGCCTCGCCTGGCAGAAGGAGTCGATCGAGGCCAACAAGGCGCTGGTCGAGCAGTGGAACGACACCCACGACAAGGTCAAGGTCAAGTACGTCCAGGGCGTCTGGGACAGCATCCACGACCAGATGCTGACCTCCTTCGAGGGCGGCAAGGCGCCGGACATCTTCCACGACGACGCCTCCGACCTCACCGACTTCGGACACGGCGGCTACCTCGCCGACCTGAGCCCCTATCTGCCGAAGTCGCTGCGCGCCGACATCCCGAAGGCGTCCTGGGCCACGACGACGTACGGGAAGAAGATCTACGGCATCCCGTTCCTCCAGGAGCCGCGCGTACTCGTCGTGAACAAGAAGCTCCTGAAGCGTTCGGGGGTGCGTGTGCCGACAGCGCAACACCCTTGGTCCTGGGCCGAGTTCGAGCAGGCGAGCAAGAAGCTCACGCGCGACAGGAACGGCGACGGCAAGCCCGAACAGTACGGCGTCGCCTGGTCGATGAAGGAGCCCGTCACCCAGTCCGTGAACCTCGCGCAGTCCACCGGCGGCAAGATCTTCTACAAGGACGCGGAGGGCAAGAACGAGATCCGCTACGGCGCCGCCGACTCGGCCGTCGCCCGGCTGATCGACCGGCAGGTCAACAAGGCGCAGACCGCACCCAAATCCGCGCTCGGCATGGCCGGCTCGGACACGCTGCCCGGCTTCTTCGCGGGCAAGTACGCGATGCTGCCGCTGAACTTCTCGTTCCGGCAGCAGGTCCAGCAGCAGGCGCCCAAGGGCTTCGACTGGACCGTCCTGCCGATGCCCGCGGGCTCGGACGGCCTGGCCCAGGGCGTCGCCCCGCAGACCCTGTCCGTCTCCGAGGACAGCAAGCACAAGGAGGCGGCGGCCCGGTTCATCGCCTACCTCACCGAGGCCGACCACCAGGTCCAACTGGCGCGCGGCGACTGGCTGTTGCCCACCAGCCGGGCCGCTCTCAAGGACCCGTCCCTGACCACCGAGAAGTACGGCTGGAGGACCGGCTCGGAGCTGGCCGCCTCGCTGCGCCCGTCCCCGGTGCTCGGGGTGCGGGGCTACGCCGAATGGAAGGACAAGATCGCCACGCCGGCCTTCCAGGAGTACTACAACGGCGCGTTCGGCGTAACAGAGCTGCGCAAGCGCCTGGCAGACGACGGCAATCTGATTCTGAACCGCTACCAACGCTGAGCCGCCCCATCGCTCCATCGGTACGACCAGCACAACCCCAGAGATGAGCACGAACACACCATGAGCGTCAGCGTCGAACCGGATCCTCCGGCGGACGACACGGCGGGACCGCGCAGACTCCGCACGGTCCCGCCACCTCCCCCCGAGGCCCCGATCTCCCTGCGGGACCGCGCCCGCGGGGCGCTCCTCGGCCTCGCCGTCGGTGACGCGCTCGGCGCGCCCGCGGAGAACATGAAGCCGTCCCAGATCCGCGAACGCTGGGGCCGCATCGAGGGCTTCGTCTCCGCCGACCCGGCGGGCACGGACGACACCGAGTACGCGATCTTCTCGGGCCTCCTCCTCGCCGAGCACGGCGCGGGCCTCACCATCGAGCACGTCGAGCGGGCCTGGCACACGTGGATCGCGGACCGCGACGAGGGCCCCTTCAAGGGCGCCGGTTTCAGCGAACGCGGCACGCTCGAGAACCTCCGCCGGGGCCTCGTCGCCCCCATCTCCGCCCAGCACCGGCACGCCTGGAGCGACGGCCTCGCGATGCGTGCGGCGCCCTTCGGGGTGTACGCGGCGAGCCGCCCGGCCGAGGCGGCCCGCCTGGTGTCGATCGACGGCACGGTGTCGCACGACGGGGAGGGCATCCACGGCGGCCGGGCGGTCGCGGCGGGCGTCGCGGCGGCGATGGTCAGCCACAACCCCGACGCGGTGGTGCAGGCGGCGCTCTCGGTCGTCCCCGACGACTCGTGGACGGCACGCTCCCTGCACCGCGCGGTCTCGGCGGCGCGGCGGGCCCGCCGTGATCCGGACGGCACGCAGCTCTCCATGGAACGGGCGGTCCGCAAGGCGGTGGTCATCGGCGGCTACCCGTGGACGGATCTCGCCCCCGAGGCGGTCGGCCTGGCCTTCGGCGCGTTCGCGGTGGCCCGCGGCGACTTCCGCGAATCGGTCCTCACGGCGGTCAACATGGGGCGCGACGCGGATACGACGGCGGCCGTGGCCGGGGCGCTGGCCGGTGCGCTGTGCGGCGAGTCGTCGATCCCGGCCGACTGGGCGGCGGCGATCGGCCCGGTCCGCGGCAGCTGCCTCCCGTCAATGGCAGGCCGCCACGTCCTCGACGTCGCGGATCGCCTAGTGCCTCCGCCGCCGGACCGGACGGGGGCCGTGGCATGAACCCCGACCACGCCTCGGGGCTCCGCCCCGGCCCCCGCGCCTCAAACGCCGGCGGGGCTGATATTGCCCACCCAAATCAAGCCCCTGCGGCGACTGAGCAGCGGGGTCCGGGGCAGAGCCCCGCGGCCGCAACGACATCCGCCGCAACAGCAACGGCGGACCGCATCCAAGGCCTCCTCCTGGGAATCGCCGCAGGCGACGCCGCCGGCTGGCCGTCGGGACGCCACCGCGCCGCACGCCTCCCCGACTGGACGAGACGCCTCACCCGCGAACTCGACACCTTCGCCGAGCAGAACGCCACCACCACCCTCCCCGTCCCCATCGCCCTGAACCAACCCCCGGAACCCCTCCGCCTCGGCCCCTCCGACGACGCCGAATGGGCCGCGTTCACCGCCTTCGCCATCCTCTCCGCCCACGCCGAAGGCCTCGGCGACCTCCCACCCGACCACCGCGTCCGCTCCTCCCTCTCCCTCGCCTGGAACACCCTCGCCGACGAAATCTCCGCCGCAGCGGCCCGCGCCGACGAGATCGAATCCGCCGACATCCCCCTGCGCGCCCGCATCTCCGTCCGCGCAGGACTCGGCAACCTCGCCGCGGGCCTGCGCCCACCCGCCACCGGCCACGACAACCCGCACTACTTCGACGACGCGGCCTGCGTCCGCGCCGCGGTCCTCGCCGTCGTCCACCCGGGCAAACCCGAACTCGCCGCGGACCTCGCCGAGTTCGACGCCCGCTACACCCAGGACGGCGACGGCGTGCACGGCGCCCGCGCCATGGCGGCAGCCGTCGCGGCCGCACTCGGCGGCGCGGACGTCGACGCCTGCGTGGACGCCGCACTCGCCCAGCTCCCGGCCGGCACCGAGATCCACCGCAACGCCCACCGCGCCGTGGAACTCGGCCGCGCCGCGGCAGCGGACCGCCCGGGTCAGCCCGGCAACGCGTTCGCGCTGGTCCCCGTCCTGGAACACGAGATCGTCGACCACGTCTACAGCTACGGCATCGCGGCAGCGGAAACCGTCCCCGTAGCGCTCGCGATGGCGACGGCGGCCGCGGGATCGGTCACCGAGGCCGTGCCCACCGCCGCCTGCCTGTCCCGCGTCGCCGACTCGGCGCCCGCCCTGACCGGCGCCCTCACCGGCGCGATCGGCGGCGCACAGGCGCTGCCGCACACCTGGCGGGACGCCTGCGACATCCTCGCGGGCTGCGCACTGCCCCAACTCGCGGGAACCGAGCTGACGACCCTGGCCGAACGGCTCGCCCGCGCCACCACCAACTCCCTTGCAGCGGAAGGAACTTCGGCATGACTACCGTTTCCCTGGAGGACCGCACAACCGGCGCCCTGGTCGGCGCGGCCGTGGGCGACGCGCTCGGCGGCCCGGTCGAGGGCTGGACGCCGGAGGCCATCGCTGAGCGGCACGGCGGCCGGGTGCGCGGCATCGTCGAACCCTTCTACAAGGACGACTGGAAGACGGCCCGCCCCATCGCCCCGTACCACAAGGGCGACGGCCACGTCACCGACGACACCTTGATGACGCACGCGCTCGTCCGGGTCTACGAGAAGGTCCGGGACCACCTCGACGCGTACGCGGTCGCCGACCACCTCGTCCCCGACCTGATCACCACCCCCCGCTGGATCCCGGAACTCGAGGCGGAGGCCCTCCCCCTCCAGCGCCTGTTCCTCGCCGAGAAGTGGATCGTCGCGCGCATCCACTACGGGCATGTGGACCCGCGCGAGGCGGGCGTCGGCAACATCGTGAACTGCGGCGCGGCGATGTACATGGCCCCGGTCGGCGCGGTCAACGCGGGCAACCCGCTGAAGGCCTACGAGGAAGCCCTCGACGTCGCCGGCGCGCACCAGTCCTCGTACGGCCGGGAGGCGGCGGGCGTCTTCGCGGCGGCGGTCGCGGCCGCGTACAAGCCGGGCGCGACGCCCGAGTCCGTCGTCGAGGACGCCCTGGCTCTCGCGAAGGACGGCACGCGGTCGGCGATCGAGGCGGTCTGCGAAGTGGCCTCCCGCCACGACGACTTCGAGAACGCACTGAAGCCGCTGCGAGAAGCGGTCACCCCCTTCGACACGGTCGGCCCCGACTACCGCAAGCCCTCACTCGGCGCCCGCCGCCCCTCCCGCCTGCACGCCATCGAGGAACTCCCAGTCGCTCTGGGGATGTTGCTCGTCGGCCACGGCGACTTCCGCCACACCGTCCTCGGCTCGGTCAACTACGGCCGCGACTGCGACTCGATCGCCACGATGAGCGGGGCGATCGTCGGGGCGCTGTACGGGGAGGGGGCCGTGCCCAAGGAGTGGAGCGCCGAGATCGCGCGGGCCAGCAAGCTGGACCTGCACGGTCCGGCGGCCTCGCTCGCGCGGGTCACGCGTGAGGTGTACGCGAAGGATGTGGACCGGCGCCGGGCCCACGATGCCGCGTTCGCGGCGGTGGCGGGGTCGTGATGCTCCGTCTGACGTGGGTCCAGCCGGAGGATCTGATCGGCCACGAGCTGCGCCAGGCGGCGCAGGACGGCCGCGACGCGTCCGCGATCGCGTCCCGCTGGTTGTCAGCGGGCGGCCACCTCGCACCGGACCGAGCGGGTGCGTCCGCCACCCCGGCGAGCCCCGCCCTTCGGCAGCTCGCCGAGCAGCTCCTCGACGACCTCGCCGCACTCCCCTCACCTTTGCCGGAACCGACAGCCCTGTCCGCGATCGAGTCCGCAACAAAGACCTCTCCCCCACCCCACCCCTTCCCGAAAGTCCTGCCGGACGGGCCGCCTCAATCGCCGGCGGGGCTTGAAATCAAGCCCCGCCTTGGCGCGGGAGGCACCGGGAGCCCGGGGCCGGAGAGGCGGAAAGATCAGCCCCTCCGGCGCTTGAGGAACGGGGTCCGGGGCGGAGCCCCGGTTTCGGGGAGGGGCGGGGTGGGGGATGAGGACGCTCTGCTCGACCGGCTGCACGCCGCGTGGCTCGGGCGGGCCGTCGGGTGTCTGTTGGGCAAGCCCGTCGAGAAGCTGCCGCTCGAAGGGATCCGCGCCATCGCCCGCTCAACCGGGAACTGGCCCCTGCACACCTGGTTCACGCAGACCGGCCTGGACCCCGCGGTAGCGGCGACATACCCCTGGAACCGCCGCAGCGCCCCCACCTCCCTCGCCGAAAACATCAACGGCATGCCGGAGGACGACGACCTCAACTACCCCCTCCTCGCCCTGCTCCTGATCCAACGCCACGGCCCCGCCTTCACCACGACCGACGTCGCCAAACTCTGGCTCGACGAACTCCCCGCCGGCCGCACCTTCACCGCCGAACGCATCGCCTACCGCAACCTCCTCACCGGCCTCGAACCCCCGCACACCGCCACCTACCGCAACCCCTGCCGCGAATGGATCGGCGCCCAGATCCGCGCCGACGTCTTCGGCTGGATCACCCCCGGCGACCCGACCCACGCCGCCCGTCTCGCCCACCGGGACGCCGTTCTCACGCACACCGCGAACGGCGTGTACGGCGCGATGTTCACGGCCGCCGCCATCGCCACCGCCGCTACGGGCACGGCGGACGTACACACCGCTCTCCGATCCGGCCTCGCCGTCGTACCACCGCAATCCCGCTACGCCCAGGCCGTCCACCTGGGCATCGAACTGGCCGTGAAACACACGGACTTCGACTCCGCCGTCGACGAGCTGCACGCCACCTACGCCGACCACCACTGGGTCCACGTCCTCCCCAACGCCGCCCTGCTCGCCGCCGCCCTCACCCACGCCGACGGCGACTTCGAGGGCTCCATCTGCCGCGCGGTGTCCGGCGGCTGGGACACCGATTCCAACGGCGCGACCGCCGGCTCGATCGCCGGTCTGCTCGCCGGCCACCCGGACGCGCTCGGCGACCGCTGGACGGCCCCGCTCAAGAACCGCCTCGCGACAACAGTCGCCGGATTCGACGGCATCGGCTTCGACGAACTGGCCCGGCTCACCCTGGAGGCCCGCGCATGACGCACCCGCAAGAACCCACCCAGCCGGGCCCTCTGACCGGCCTGCGCGTCCTCGATCTCGCCACCCTCTTCGCCGGGCCGATCTGCGCCACGATGCTCGGCGACTTCGGCGCCGAGGTCATCAAGGTGGAACACCCCCGCAGGCCCGACCCCTCCCGCGGCCACGGCCCCTCCAAGGACGGCGTCGGCCTCTGGTGGAAGACCCTCGGCCGCAACAAGAAGAACCTCACCCTCGACCTCTCCTCCCCCGGCGGCCGCGAGGTCCTCCTCAAGCTGGTGGCGGACTCGGACGTCGTCGTCGAGAACTTCCGCCCCGGCACCCTGGAGAAGTGGCACCTCGGCTGGGACGAGCTGAGCGCCGCCAACCCGCGCCTCGTCCTCGCCCGCGTCACCGGCTTCGGCCAGTTCGGCCCGTACGCGCGCCGCCCCGGATTCGGCACGCTCGCGGAGGCCATGTCCGGCTTCGCCGCGATCACCGGGCAGCCCGACGGGCCGCCGACGCTCCCGCCGTTCGGCCTCGCCGACTCCATCGCCGCGCTCGCCACCTCGTACGCGATCATGGCGGCGCTGCGCGGCCGGGACACGACGGGGCGTGGCCAGGTCGTCGACATGGCGATCATCGAGCCGATGCTGTCGATCCTCGGCCCGCAGGCCACCTGGTACGACCAGCTCGGCTACGTCCAGCCGCGCACCGGCAACCGCTCGACGAACAACGCCCCGCGAAACACGTACCGCACCCGCGACGAGAAGTGGGTCGCGGTGTCGACGTCCGCGCAGTCGATCGCGGAGCGCGTGATGCATCTGGTCGGGCGGCCCGAGTTCATCGACGAGGAGTGGTTCGCGACGGGCTCGGGCCGCGCGCTCCACGCCGACGAGCTCGACGCGGCGGTCGGCGGCTGGATCGCGGCGCACACCCGCGACGAGGTGGTCGCGGCCTTCGAGAAGGCGGAGGCCGCCATCGCCCCGGTCTACGACATCCGCGACGTCCTGGCCGACGAGCAGTACCAGGCCCTCGACACGATCACCGAACTCCCCGACCCGGACCTCGGCACGGTCAAGATGCAGAACGTCCTCTTCCGCCTCTCCGAGACCCCCGGCGCCATCCAGTGGACGGGCCGCCCGCACGGCTCGGACACCGACGAGATCCTGGCAGGGCTCGGCCTGTCGGAGGCGGCCGTCGCGTCCCTGCGGGAGGCTGGTGCGGTATGAGCGAGCCGCTGGAAAAGACGTACCTGACCTGGCTGTACGTGCCCGGGGACCGCCCCGAAGTCGTCGCCAAGGCGCTCGGCTCCGGCGCCGATGTCGTCCTGGTCGACCTGGAGGACGCGGTCGCTCCCGACCGCAAGGCGTACGCGCTCGACGCCACCGCCGAACTCCTCGCCGACAAGCACAAGACGCCGGTGCACGTCCGCGTCAACGCGCTCGACGGGCCGCTCGCCGAGCAGGAGGTACGCCGCCTCACCCCGCTCCCCGGCCTCGACGCACTGCGCCTGCCGAAGGTGGGCGGCCCCGCGGACCTGACCCGCGTACAGGACTGGGCGGTCGAAGTCCCGCCGCTGTACGCCCTGCTGGAGTCGGCGACGGGCGTCGAGCACGCCTACGACATCGCCGCGCACCACGGCGTGCACGGCATCGCGCTCGGCGAGGCGGACCTGCGCGCCGACCTCGGCGTCACGGACGCGGCGGGCCTCGCGTGGGTGCGCGGCCGGGCGGTCGTGGCGGCGCGTGCGGCCCGGCTGCCACCTCCGCCTCAGTCGGTCTACCCGGACGTCCGCGACACGGAGGGCCTGGCCCGCTCCTGCGCCGAGGGCCGTGCGCTGGGCTTCCTCGGCCGTACGGCGATCCACCCCCGCCAGCTCCCGGTGATCGAGGAGGCCTTCCGCCCCACGGCGGCGGAGGTGGCGGCGGCCCAGGAGATCGTGTGCGCGGCGGCCACGGAGGCGGGCGCGCTGGCCCTCCCGGACGGCCGGTTCGTCGACGCGGCGGTCGTCGCTTCCGCCCGCAGAACCCTCACCTTGGCCGGCTCCACCACTCCCAGCCCGTCCGGCGATTGAGGACACGCCGTTCAGGCGGCACACCGCAACGGCAAAGGGCGCCGAACCCACCGGCCCGGCGCCCTCACCCACGTACAGCCAAAACCTCACGTCTTTTTGTCGGAGGCCCCACTCTTCGAGAGGTCGACGTCGTCCTCGACGTCACCGTCACCCTCGTCCGCCGCCCCGTCGGAGACCTCCGGTTCGACGATCTCCTCGCGGCCCGGCCGCTTCCGCGCGGACACCACCATGTAGATCACGGCGAGCAGGAAGACGCCCAGCGCCGTCCAGCAGTTGAGGCGCAGGCCGAGGATGTGGTGCGCGTCGTCCACGCGCATGTACTCGATCCAGAACCGGCCCACGCAGTACGACGCGACGTACAGCGCGAACGCCCGCCCGTGCCCGAGCTTGAACTTCCGGTCGGCCCAGATGACGAGCAGCGCGACGCCGATGCACCACAGCGACTCGTACAGGAACGTCGGGTGGTACGTGCCCGGCACCCGCCCGTCCGTGTCCGAGGTGATCTTGAGGGCCCACGGCACATCGGTGGCCCGGCCGTACAGCTCCTGGTTGAACCAGTTGCCCCAGCGGCCGATGGCCTGGGCGAGGACGATGCCGGGTGCGAGGGCGTCGGCGTAGGCCGGGAGCGGGATGCCGCGGCGGCGGCAGCCGATCCAGGCGCCGACCGCGCCGAGGGCGATGGCGCCCCAGATACCGAGGCCGCCCTCCCAGACCTTGAAGGCGTCCACCCAGTCACGGCCCTCGCTGAAGTACAGCTCGTAGTCCGTGATCACGTGGTAGAGGCGACCGCCGACCAGGCCGAAGGGCACCGCCCACACGGCGATGTCGGCAACCGTGCCGGTCCGCCCGCCGCGGGCGATCCAGCGTCTGTTGCCGAGCCAGACGGCCACGAAGACGCCGATGATGATGCAGAACGCGTAGCCGCGCAGCGGAATGGGTCCGAGATGGACCACTCCTTGCTCGGGGCTGGGAATGAAGGCAAGTTCCATGGCAGGTCCGACGCTACCGTGCCGGGCCGCTGCCACGACGGGCAGCCCGGCAACGGCTGAGTAACGGCTCCGACTACTTGTTCGCCTCCTCGACCATCTTCTTGAACTTGGCCGGGGTCAGGCTCTGGTCGCTCAGGATGTCCTTGCCGTTGAGCCGGACCGTCGGCGTGCCGGTGTGCTTCGCGTCCTGGAAGGCCTTGTACGTCTTGTTCACCCAGCTGTCGTGCGTGCCCTTGTTCACACACGACTTGAACGTGCCCGTGTCGAGGCCACCGACCTTTCCGGCGAGCTCGATCAGCTTGTCGTTCTTCGCGAAGGCGTCGTCGGTTTCCTCCGGCTGGTTCTCGAACAGCACGTCATGGTAGTCGCGGAACTTCCCGGCGTCCTGCGAGCACGCCGCCGCGTTGGCCGCGCGGAGCGAGCCCGTGCCCTGCATGTTCGAGTCGATCAGCGTGACCAGGTGGTACTGCACCCTCAGCTCACCCGCGTCGGCGAGTTCGTGGATCGTCGAGCGGTAGGTGTCCTCGAAGGTCTTGCAGGCGGGACAGCGGAAGTCCTCCCAGACCTCCAGCGTCGACTTCGCACCGGCCTTGCCGACGGGGATCGCCAGCTCGTCCTTGCCGTCGGCGCCCTTCGGCGCGACCACGGGCCCCGCCGCCGCGTCACCAGAACTGTCGTCACCCGAATTCGCGGCGACCACCCCGATCACCGCGGCCAGGGCGAGCACACACACCACGGACGCGCCCACGATCAACGTCCTGCGCCGCTTCTCGGCGGACTTCTGCTTCTGGCGCTCTGCGGCAAGGCGTTCGCGGGCCGCGCGCTTTCCGTCTCGGTTCTTCTCGCTCACATCAGCGCCAACGAACCGGGAAGGCACGAGCGTGCCTCCCCGGTCCGGTTTCCATCCGTATGGGTGACGTGACTCCCTGTTACTACGGGTGGTTTCTAGCCCTTTTCCCTTACGCCCGCGGCGAGTTCACCGGCGAGGGCGCGCACCGCTTCGAATCCGGCCTTCTCGTCCGGGGCGTCCAGCATCCGCTTCACGAACGCCGAGCCGACGATGACCCCGTCCGCGAAACCGGCGACCTCCTTGGCCTGCTTCGCGTTGGAGACGCCGAGGCCCACGCACACCGGAAGGTCGGTCGTGGCCTTGGTGCGCTCGACGAGCTCCTTGGCCTGGTTGCCGACGGACTCGCGGGTGCCGGTGACGCCCATCAGGGACGCCGCGTACACGAAGCCCGAACCGGCCGCCGTGATGGTGGCCAGGCGCTCGTCCTTGCTGCTGGGCGCAACGACGAAGACGGTCGCGAGACCGTGCTTGTCCGCGTGCTCGCGCCACACCGCCGACTCCTGCACCGGCAGGTCCGGCAGGATGCAGCCCGCGCCGCCCGCCTCCGCGAGCTCGGTGGTGAACCGCTCGATGCCGTAGCGGTCGATGGGGTTCCAGTACGTCATGACGAGGACCGGCTTGCCGGTGGCCTCGTGCGCCTCGCGCACGGTGCGCATGACGTCCTTGACCTTCAGGCCGCCGCGCAGCGCGATGTCGTCGGCGGTCTGGATGACCGGGCCGTCGAGCACCGGGTCGGAGTGCGGCAGGCCCACCTCGACCACGTCGGCGCCGCCGTCGAAGGCGGCCTTGATCGCCTCGATGCCGCCGTCGACGGTCGGGAAACCGGCGGGCAGGTAGGCGATGAGGGCGGAGCGGCCCTCGGCCTTCGCGCCGACGAGGGTGTCGTCCAGCAGCTGTACGCCGCGACGATTTTCAGTGGCACTCACTTGGCGTCTCCCTCGATCTCGGCCACCGCGGTGTCGGCGTTCGCCGCCACGGCGCCGTCCGTGCCGTACAGGCCGAAGTAGCGCGCGGCCGTGTCCATGTCCTTGTCGCCGCGCCCGGACAGGTTGATGACGATCAGCCCGTCCCTGCCCAGCTCCTTGCCGACCTCCAGCGCGCCCGCGAGCGCGTGCGCGGACTCGATGGCCGGGATGATGCCCTCGGTCTGCGACAGCAGGCGCAGGGACTGCATCGCGGCGTCGTCCGTGACCGCGCGGTACTCGCCGCGGCCCGAGTCCTTGAGGTAGGCGTGCTCGGGGCCGATGCCCGGGTAGTCCAGGCCCGCCGAGATCGAGTACGGCTCGGTGATCTGGCCCTCCTCGTCCTGGAGGACGTAGGAGCGGGAGCCGTGCAGGATGCCGGGCTCGCCCGCGCTGAGCGTCGCCGCGTGCTCGCCGGTCTCGATGCCGTGCCCGGCCGGCTCGCAGCCGATCAGGCGGACGCCGGCGTCCGGGATGAACGCGTGGAACAGGCCGATGGCGTTCGAGCCGCCGCCGACGCAGGCGATCGCGGCGTCCGGGAGCCGGCCTGCGCGCTCCAGGATCTGGCGGCGCGCCTCGACGCCGATGACCCGGTGGAAGTCGCGGACCATCGCCGGGAACGGGTGCGGGCCCGCGACCGTGCCGAACAGGTAGTGCGTGTCGTCGACGTTGGCGACCCAGTCGCGGAACGCCTCGTTGATGGCGTCCTTGAGGGTGCGCGAGCCGGACTTCACGGCCTCGACCTCGGCACCCAGCATGCGCATCCGGGCCACATTGAGGGCCTGGCGCTCGGTGTCGATCTCGCCCATGTAGATCTTGCACTCGAGGCCGAGCAGCGCGCAGGCGGTGGCGGTCGCGACGCCGTGCTGGCCCGCGCCGGTCTCGGCGATGACGCGGGTCTTGCCCATGCGCTTGGTGAGCAGGGCCTGGCCGAGCACGTTGTTGATCTTGTGCGAGCCGGTGTGGTTCAGGTCCTCGCGCTTGAGGAAGACGCGGGCGCCACCTGCGTGCTCGGCGAACCGGGGCACCTCGGTGAGGGCGCTCGGGCGGCCCGTGTAGTTGACCAGGAGGTCGTCGAGCTCGGCGGCGAAGGCCGGGTCGTTCTTGGCCTTGTCGTACTCGACGGCGACCTCGTCCACGGCGGCGACGAGGGCCTCCGGGATGAACTTGCCGCCGAACGCGCCGAAGTACCCCTCGGCGGTGGGGACTTGACCCTCCGGGTCAGGGATGAAGTAGTCGCTGGACATGCGTGTGCCTCACGGTAGGTGTGTGATCACTAAAGGCCGTGGGGCGTGCGGAATCGCGCCTTGCGGTTACCCGTTTTTTGCGCAGTTCCCCGCGCCCCTTATAGGGGCGCCCTGCCATCGCATTCCGTTGATCTGGCCCGGTTCCGCACCGATGTGGTAGCGGACCCGGCGCCCGCGCACACGCCTCGCCGGCGCGCGGCAGCCGCGAGGGCGGCAGCCGGGGGCGAGGCGGGAGGCGATGGGCATGGCGGTGAGTTTAGCGTCCGTGGCGCAGGGCCGGGTGGGCACCTGCCGCGACGAGGTCGGCGACAGCGGACTTCGGGTCGCGGCCGGTCACCAGGGACTCGCCGACGAGGACGGCGTCCGCGCCCGCGTTGGCGTACGCGATCAGGTCGTGCGGGCCGCGCACACCGGACTCGGCCACCTTGACGATGTGGTCCGGGATGTCCGGGGCTACGCGCTCGAAGGTGCCGCGGTCGACCGAAAGGTCCTTGAGGTTGCGGGTGTTGATGCCGATGATCTTCGCCCCGGCGTCGATCGCCCGCTCCACCTCGTCCTCGTCGTGCGCCTCGACGAGCGGCGTGAGGCCGATGGACACGGCGCGCTCGATGAGGGACTCCAGAGCGGGCTGCTCCAGGGCCGCGACGATCAGCAGCGCGAGGTCGGCGCCGTACGCGCGGGCCTCCCACAGCTGGTACGACGTGACGATGAAGTCCTTGCGCAGGATCGGGATGTCGACCTTGGCGCGGACGGCCTCGAGGTCGGCGAGCGAGCCGCCGAAGCGGCGCTGCTCGGTGAGGACGGAGATGACGGCCGCGCCGCCCGCCTCGTAGTCGGCGGCGAGGGCGGCCGGGTCGGCGATCGCGGCGAGCGCACCCTTGGAGGGGCTGGACCGCTTGACCTCGCAGATCACCTTGACGCCGTCGCCCTTGAGCGCGGCAACCCCGTCCTTGGCCGGGCGAGCCTGCTCCGCGCGCTCCTTGAGCTCGTCGAGGCTGACGCGCGCCTGCCGCTCCGCAAGGTCGGCACGGACTCCGTCGATGATCTCGTCGAGCACACTCACGCGAGCGGACTCCTTTCCGGGCATCCCCTGGGCGTTCATCTGGTCTTTGTGAATGGTATCCGTCGAAGGGCGAAGGTCCCGCATCCGGTTGACACCGGTCCCACTACCTGGACAAACACTATTGATCAAGGGCTTAGGAAGCCACCGAACGGCAGGTTCCGGACAACGGTGAAGGCGAGCACGATCCCGCCGACGACCCACAGCTGTACGCGGCCGAGCGCGAGGCTCACGGGCCTGCCGCGGGCCGCCCGTACCGCCCACACCGTCCACACCACGGCGAACAGCGCGTAGCCGACGACGGCGAGGGCATTGGCGCCGAGCGCGCCCGTGAGGTCCCCGTGCGCGATCGCGTGCGCGCTGCGCAGTCCGCCGCAGCCGGGGCAGTAGACGCCGGTGAGCCGGAGGAGCGGGCAGGCCGGGTAGTGGCCGGGCTCATTGGGGTCGACGGCGCCCACATAGGCGAAGGCGAGGGCGACACCGCCGAGCACACCGAGCGGGACGGCCAGCCGGCGCAGGGCGCCGAAGCGGGCGGGGGCGGCGTCGAGGTCGGGATCGGTGTCGGTGTCGGTCGTCTCCACGGTCACCCGTGAATTCTGCATCCGCGGGGCGGCGACCGCTCCCCGGGAAACGCGAAAGGGGCAGGGCGGCCGGTCGGTCGGCCGCTCCACCCCTTCCGCGGGTATGTGGGAGAACTCAGGCTCCTGAGCCCGCGGGCTGCGCCGCGCCGGCGGACTTGAGCTGCAGCTCGGCACGCTTCGGCTTGCCCATGCCCATGGCGCTCATCACGCCGCCGACGACCGCGGCGAGCGCCAGCAGGGCCATGCCGACCCAGAAACCGGCGACGTTGCTCATCACCATGAAGGTGCCAGCGACACAGAAACCGATGAAGGCGATGATGACACCGGTCCAGGCGGCCGGGGTGTGTCCGTGGCTGCTGTCCGCCATGGCTTGCTCCTCGTTGCTTATGGCCTATGCGTACGCATGACGTACGACGTTCCTATCTATTGTCCCGTACTCGCACGCATGCTCGGCACGCGGGGTCGGGACGCCCGTCCTGATCCAAACGACAGGGCCCTAGGCGCCGGTCGGGTCCTCGCCGCGGTCGAGGGCCTTCCAGAGCTCCTCGGGGCGCTCCGGGTCCACGGCCTTGGCGCGGCGCGAACGCGGAGCGCCGGAGCGCTCGTAGCGGCCGCCCATCGAGGGCCAGGCCGCGCCGTAGATCACGGCGAGGATCCCGGCGATCAGGATGAGTGCGCCGCCGACCGCCGAGACGTACGGCCACGCGGTGCTGCTCAGCGCGTGGATGGTGGCGGAGGCGTCCCCCGCGGCCTGCGCCGCCTTCTCGTCGAGCGCGGCGCTGTCGCGCGCCCCGAGCACGGCGGCGGCGACGGCTCCCGCGCCGCTGAGCGCGAGCAGCAGGGCGACCAGGACGCGGCCGACCTTGCGGACCGCGAACACGGCGACGAGCGCCGCGAGGCCCACGATGGCGAGGGCAGCGGGGACGCCCGTGACGTCGCTGCCCTTGGCCGTCAGCGGCAGCTTGCCGCCGGCGACGGCGGCGACGCCCGAGCACCACTCCTGCCGGGAGGCGAGCAGCGCGATCGCGGCTCCCGCGGCTCCGCAGAGCAGGGCGACGGCAAGGCTGCGCCGGCCGTTCGACGAGGAAGCGGCCGACTCGGCCGGCTCGGCGGCATCGGTTCGGGGGTGCGGTACAGCAGTCACGTACTCCACTATCGCCTGTCTGTACGGGTTTAGGTGAGCCGGGGCGCGGAGTCGTGCGTCACGTCACAGGGCGTTGTGCCTCACATCCGGTTCGCGGTGTGCACGGCGCGCAGCACCGCCGCCGCCTTGTTGCGGCACTCGGTGTCCTCGGCGACCGGGTCGGAGTCGGCGACGACACCCGCGCCCGCCTGCACGTACGCGGTGCCCTCGCGCAGCAGCGCGGTGCGGATGGCGATGGCCGTGTCGGAGTCGCCCGCGAAGTCGAGGTAGCCGACGCAGCCGCCGTAGACGCCGCGGCGTGACGGCTCCAGCTCGTCGATGATCTGGAGCGCGCGCGGCTTGGGGGCGCCGGACAGGGTGCCGGCGGGGAAGCAGGAGGTCAGCACGTCGAAGGCGGTGTGCTCCTCGCGGACCTGCCCCGTCACCGTCGACACGATGTGCATGACGTGGCTGTACTTCTCGATGGACATGAAGTCGACGACCTCGACGGAGCCGGGCTCGCAGACCCGCCCCAGGTCGTTGCGCCCGAGGTCGACGAGCATCAGGTGCTCGGCCCGCTCCTTGGGGTCGCCGAGCAGTTCCTCGGCGAGGTCGTGGTCCTCCTGCGGGGTCGCGCCGCGCGGCCGGGTCCCGGCGATCGGGTGCACCATGGCGCGCCCGTCCTCGACCTTGACGAGCGCCTCGGGCGAGGAGCCGACGACGTCGAACCCGTCGAAGCGGAACAGGTACATGTACGGGGAGGGGTTGGTCGCCCGCAGGACCCGGTACACGTCCAACGCGCTTGCGGTGCAAGGGGTTTCGAAGCGCTGGGACGGTACGACCTGGAAGGCCTCGCCCGCCCTGATCCGCTCCTTGATGTCCTCGACGGCGTCCTGGTACTGCTTGCCGCCCCAGAGCGCGCTGAATTCGGGGACCTCGGACGGCGGGAGGGCCACGGGCGCGCTCTCGACCGGCTTCGCGAGGTCGGCCTCCATGGCGTCGAGGCGGGCGACGGCGTCGGCGTACGCCTCGTCGACGCCGGTCTCCAGGTCGTTGTGGTTGATCGCGTTGGCGATCAGCAGGACCGACCCGTCCCAGTGGTCGAGCACGGCGAGGTCGCTGGTGAGCAGCATCGTCAGCTCGGGGAGCTTGAGGTCGTCGCGCTCCCCCGGGCCGACCTTCTCGAGGCGGCGCACGATGTCGTAGCCGAGGTAGCCGACCATGCCGCCGGTGAACGGGGGCAGGCCCTCGTAGCGGGGCGTGTGCAGTGTCTGGACGGTGGCGCGCAGGGCGGCGAGGGGGTCGCCGTCGACGGGGACACCGACGGGCGGTGTACCCAGCCAGTGCGCCTGTCCGTCGCGCTCGGTGAGCGTCCCGGCGGAGCGTACGCCGACGAACGAGTACCGGGACCAGGAGCGGCCGTTCTCCGCGGACTCCAGGAGGAACGTGCCGGGCCGCTCGGCGGCCAGCTTGCGGTACAGACCGACGGGCGTGTCACCGTCCGCGAGGAGCTTGCGGCTGACGGGGATCACTCGGCGGTCGGTCGCGAGCTTGCGGAAGGTCTCGAGGTCCATGGCAGGAGCCTACTTCCGTCGGGGGGACGCCCCGCGCGCCTGGTCGAGGGGTGGACGGCGTCCCGCTAGAAGGGAGCGGTGACGAAGAACAAGAGCCACCGAAACCCCCGCATCGCGAGCGCCCTGTCCGGGATCGCCCTCGCCGCCGTCGCCGTGACCGCGCTGACCGGCGCCGCGCCCGTCCCTGCTTCCGCCTCCGGTGACTGGGCCGCGCCCGCTCCCCGAGACGTCGAGGCGCGGGTCGAGGCCGCGGGCCTGAAGATGCTCGACTCCGAGAAGCTGACCATGCACATCCACCCGCACCTGACCGTGTACGCGGGCGGTCGCCAGGTGACCGTGCCCGCCGACATCGGCATCGACCGCTCCGGCGCGAAGCCCCGGTACAGCCCGCTGCACACGCACGACACCAGCGGCACCGTGCACGTGGAGTCGGCCCAGTGGCGGGACTTCACGCTCGGCCAGTTCCTCACGGAGTGGGGCGTGCGTCCCACGTGCCGCGCCGAGGTCGACGGCGCCCCGGTGGCCGGGGACCCGGCCCGGATCGTCTTCCGGGACGGTCAGGAGATCACGCTGCGCTGTCGCTGATCGGCAGTTCGTCGCGGTCGAAGCAGGTGCGGGCTCCGGTGTGGCAGGCGGCGCCCACCTGGTCGACCTTCACGAGCACGGTGTCGGCGTCGCAGTCGAGGGCGACCGACTTCACGTGCTGGAAGTGACCGGAGGTGTCGCCCTTGACCCAGTACTCCTGGCGGCTGCGCGACCAGTACGTGCAGCGTCCCGTGGTCAGGGTGCGGTGCAGCGCCTCGTCGTCCATCCAGCCGAGCATGAGCACCTCGCCGGTGTCGTACTGCTGGGCGATGGCGGGGATCAGGCCGTCGGCGCTGCGCTTGAGGCGGGCGGCGATGGCCGGGTCGAGGCTGCTGATGGGTTCCGGCGCGCTGGTCATACGGACCATTGTGCCGCGCCGAGCCGGACGTCCACTGTCCGGTGTGGCACGGCCGGTCGTAGGCTGGCGGCATGTCGACCCATGCCAAGCGTGAACGACTTCTGCTAGCCGATCTGTTGGAGGCGTCGGGCCCCGACGCCCCCACCCTGTGTGAGGGCTGGAACGCCCGGGACCTCGCGGCGCACGTGGTGGTGCGCGAGCGCCGCCCGGACGCCGCGGGCGGCCTCCTCGTCAAACAGCTCGCGTCGCGCCTGGAACGGGTGCAGGCCGAGTTCGCGGAGAAGCCGTACGAAGAGCTGATCCAGCTGATCCGCACCGGGCCGCCGCGCTTCTCGCCGTTCTCGCTGAAGCAGATCGACGAGGCGTCGAACGCGATCGAGTTCTACGTCCACACCGAGGACGTACGCCGTGCGCAGCCCGACTGGACGCCGCGCGAGCTCGATCCGGTCTTCGCCGACGTCCTGTGGTCGCGCCTGGAGCGGATGGCGCGGGTGATGGGCCGCAAGGCGCCCGTCGGCCTGGTGCTGCGCCGCCCCGACGGCCAGACGGCGGTGGCCCACCGCGGCGCTCCCGTGGTCACGGTGACGGGTGCGCCCTCGGAGCTGGTGATGTTCGTGTTCGGCCGGCAGGAGGCGGCGGACGTGGAGATGGACGGCGAGAAGTCGGCGGTCGACCGGCTCACCGAGACGAAGGCGCTGGGGCTCTGACCGCCTGCGCCTGAAGCCGGTGCGCGCTGAGGGCGAGGCCCAGTTCCACCAGGTCGGCGGGGCGGGCGAGGCTGCGGCCCGTGAGCTGTTCGCAGCGGCGCAGCCGGTTCAGGACGGTGTTGCGGTGGCAGTAGAGGCGGGTGGCGGCGCGCTGCGCCGAGCCGTCGCAGTCCAGCCAGGCCGTCAGGGTGTCGAGCAGCAGGGTCCGGTCGGCCGGCGGCAGGGCGAGCAGTGGGCCGAGCACACGGTCGGCGAGGATCCGGCCGAGCGCGGGCGCGGCGGCGACGAGCGCGGCGGGCAGTTGCTCGTCCAGGAGTACGGTGCCGCCGCCCTCCGGGCAGATGCGCAGCGCGGTCTCGGCGAGCCGCCGGGCGCCGCCCACGGCGGCGAGCCCTTCGACGGCGGGGCTGATGCCGACGCGCAGGCCGGGTCTGCGGTGACAGAACTCCCGTAGCACGGCGGCGAGTTGAGGCATGTCAGGCGCGTCAAGGCCCCCGAGGTCGACGATGGCGCGGTCGGCCTCGGCGGCGGTGTGCCACACGGCCCGTACGGCACCCGGCAGGGTGGGCCGCGGCGCGCCCCGGCTGCCGCCGGCGGCGGTGAGCACCGCGTACCGGCCGCTTTCCGGCAGGTCGAGCGCGGTGGCGGCGTCCGGCAGGTCGGCGATGCGGATCGCGCCGTCGAGGAGGGCCGCGGCCATGATTCTGCGCCGGTTCTCGCGCCGCCAGGTGAGTTCGCGCTCGGCGCGGCGGTAGGACGCGGCGACGTGCGCACAGTGCTCGTCGACGTAATTCCACACGTCGACGGCGAGATGGACGAGCAGGTGCGCGTCCTCGGGATGACGCAGGGTCACCTCGTCGACGAGCGCCTGCCAGACCAGGGCGCCGCCGAGCCGGAAGGCGTGCGACACGGCGTCGAGCGGAAACCCGCGGGCGGCGCGGGCGGCGCCGATCCGGGCGGAGCAGACGCGGGCGGCGTCCCGGTTGCGCGCGGGGTCGAGCAGCGAGGCGACGCTGTGCCGCAGCGAACGCTGGATCTCCGCGCGTACGTCGCCGGGGTCGGTGTCGAGGACGGCGCGGTAGACCGGCTCCTGCTCGTACAGCTGCGCCGCCAACCGGTCGGTGAGCGTGGGCAGTTGGCCGAGGAGCGGTCGTGCGGCGCGGCGCAGGACGGCGACCGCGTCCGAACCGGCGCCGGCCCGTGCGGGGGGTCGGGGACGTACGAGATGCGCGGGCATGGCGGTCCTCCACGGCTCGGCTCACGAGTCCGCAGAATGACATACCGTCTGGTCGGTCTCCAGCCCTAGCGACAAACGTGCAGGTGTACCCCCTCACGCCACGGGGCTCCGCTTGATCCATCAAGCCCCTGCGGCGATTGAGCAGGCCCGTCCGGCAGGACTTTCGGGAAGGGGTGGGGTGGGGCATTCAGGGGCGTCCCGCCGCCTCCGTGCGGTCCACCAGTCGGGTCAGTTCGACGCGGGAGCGGACACCCAGCCGGTCGAAGACGTTGCGCAGGTGGTGGTCCACCGTGCGGGGGCTCACCGAGAGCCGGCGGGCGACCTCGCGGTTGGTGTCACCCGTCGCGACGCAGCGGGCGATCCGCAACTGCTGCGGCGTCAACTCCGCAAGTCTGCCCGGAGGTTCGACGTCATCCGGCGACTCGCCCGTGGCCCGCAGCTCGGCCGCCACCTGCCCGACCCAGACCGAGGCCCCGCACCGCTCGAAGGCCACGAGGGCATCGCGCAGCAACGTACGGGCACGCGCCGGGCGTCGGGTGCGGCGCAGCCACTTGCCGTAGAGGGCGAGGGTGCGGGCCCGTTCGAAGTCGCCGCCCGCGTGCTCGTGGCGGTCGAGGGCCTCGTCGAAGCGGGGCTCGGCGGTGGCAGGGTCTCTCCACGCCAACAGGGCTTGGCAGCGCGCCAGTTGGGCCGGACCGAGCGGGTCGTAGCCGCGCTCGGCCCACACCGAGAACTCCTCGACCGCGACCCGCGCCCCGTCCGGCTCCCCCGCGAGGACGGCGGCTTCCACCAGGCACGGGACGGCGAGCATCCGCACGGCGAAGTGACCGCGACGGGGCCCGGGTCCGACGAGCGGGCCGAGCCGGGCGGCGGCCCGCGCCGCGTCGCCGCGCGCCAGATCGGCGCGGGCCAGGGCCCATTGCGCGAGGGTCGCGGCCTGTACGAGACCGTGCAGGCCCGCGATGTCCTGCGCGGCGGCGGCATGGCGGGCGACGGTGCCGATGTCGCGGTCGAGCGAGGCGACGAGGGCAAGGACGGCATGCTGGTGCGCGAGCACGTTGCGCTGCCCCGCGACGAGCGCGGCCCGCACCCCCTCCTCGGCATGGACGCGAGCGCGGGCGTGCCGCCCGGAGCGCAGCTCACCGTAGGCCAACAGCTCCAGGGCGCGCGGCAGTTCGACCCCCGCGTCCCGGTCCCGCGCGGCGGCGAGCGCACGGCTGCCCAGGCGGCACGCCGCGTCGACGTCCCCGGCGACCAGGGCGGCGGCCCCGGCCAGCAGCAGCGCACCCGGCTCCCGCTCCCCTGCCGACCGCGCCACGACCCGCCGCAACGCGACCCGCCCCACCCCGGCCCGCTCCCCCAGCGACGCGGCCATGCCGTCCCGGTAGTCGCGGGCGGAGCGGGCGGCGTCCTCCGCAACCCCCCGGCCGCCGCCCAGGGCTCCGGCACGCCACGGGCCCCCGGTCGGCCCTGCCGCCTGCAGATACCCGTCGGCGTCGCCCACGGCCCATGAGGCCTCCGCCGCGCCGAGGCGGGCTTCGAGGGAGACCGGTTCGGGACAGAGGTGAGCCGCCAGCAGCAGCGACTCACGGGCGTCCGCCACCGGCCCGTCGCGCAACGCGAGGAGACCACGAACCAGAGCGACCCGCCCTCGCAGACCACCCACCTCAAGCGCGCCGCAACTCCGTACGGAATCCGTGACCAGCGCGCCGCCGCCCCGCACGGCATCCGGGACCAGCGCGGCACACCCCCGCGCGGCACCCGAGGCAGGCGCGGCGCAGCTCCACACGACGCCCCGCCCCGCCAAGTCGCCCACCTCGTCGAGGAGTTCACGTGCCCGGTGCGGGCGGCCCGCGAGGCGGGCGTGGTCCGCTGCCGCGACCAGGCGCTCGGCGCGGTCCATCGGGTCGTCCGCGAGCCGTGCCGCGTGGGTGAGCGCCGTGGTGCGTTCGCCGTGCGAGGCGCCTTCCGCCGCGGCGAGTTCCGCGCCGAGCTCCGGGTCCGGGTAGGCCGCGCCGAGCAGCCGGTGCAGCAGCGCCGCCGAGCCCGTCGCCGCGGCGGCGAGCAACTGGTGTGCGGCTCTGCGCCGTTCCGGCCGCACGGCCCCGTACAGGCGACGCCGGCCGGGGAGGTGGAGACGGCCGTCGGGCCCGCGGCGCAGGCCCGCCCGTTCGGCCGCGTCCAGGGCGTCCGCGCCGAGCCCGGCGGCCTCGGCCGCCCGCAGCACGAGCCCCGCGTCGACACCGGGCCCCTCGGGGTCGGCCTCGTACGCGGCGGCGGCAAGCAACAGGACGGTTCTTCCGCTCACTTGCCGCACGCTAGTCGCGAACCGTCGCACGCACAGCGCCGGTTGGGCAGGAACCCAACCGGCGCGTGCGTACGCTGTCGCGGCGCACAGATCTCAGAACGTCACGACGTGTGCGGGCAGTTGCCCCGGTACTCCGCGATCGTCAGGCTCGAACTCGGCAGCGGGCAGAGGAACTGCTCGTACCGGGTGTCGTTGTCCACGAAGCGCTTGAGCCACGAAATGCTGTACTTCGCGATCGTGGTGTTGGACGTGTTCGGCGTGAAGTGCGTGGCTCCGCGCAGCTCCAGGTACGCCTTGTCCAGCGAGCCCGAAAGGCTCTGGTAGAACGGCTCGGAGTGCGAGGCCACCGGCGCGATCGTGTCACCGTCGGCGCCCACGACGAGCGTCGGGGTCTTGACCTCGGGCCAGGTCTTGTCGAGGTTCCAGCCGGTGAGCGGGATCGCCGCCTGGAGCGAGGGCCGGCTCTTGGCCGCCTCCAGCGTTCCGCCGCCGCCCATGGAGTGGCCCATGACGCCGAGCCGGCTCGTGTCGATGCGGCTGCGCACCGAGCTCTTCTCCGTCAAGTAGTCGAGCGCGGAAAGGAGTTGCTTGCCGCGACTGTCCGGCTGGTCGAGCGTGGTGTTGGTGTCGATGGTGAAGACGACGAAGCCCTGCGAGGCGAGCCGCGGGCCCAGCCAGGCGATGGACGACTGGTACGCCGTGTAGCCCGGCGAGATCGCGACCGCGCCGAACGTGCCGTCCGCCGTCGACGTCGGATAGTAGATGGTGCCGCCGCCGAAGCCGCTCACGCTCAGCGAGGACACGTTGGCCTGCGAGACGGCGTAGGAGCCGCGCGAGGCCTCGATGCTGGAGACGGTCGGGGCGGGGCCGCGCTCGTAGGGGTTCTCGGCCGCCTCTGCGGTCAGGGCCTGCTGGGTGGCGAGGCCGCCGAGGGCCAGCAGGGTGGCAAGTCCCGTACGGATGAGGCGGGTTCGGAACGTGCTCACGGCTCGCCCGGCGTGCACGGGGGGCGCCGCACTTCTGTGCTGCTGCACGATGACGGGTTCCTCTCGGAAGGGCGGAGCCCGTCCCGAGGGCGCCGCCGTGGTCACTGACAGCGACCACGGTGGCGCCGGTACCGCCGCGTCCGCATCGGCGAAATCACCGGTCTCGTAAGGCAGTTGAGCACTCCGCCTCAGCGGACGGGGTGCCCCGCCGCGCGCAGCGTGTCCTTGACCTCGCCGATGCGCAGATCGCCGAAGTGGAAGACGGAGGCGGCGAGCACCGCGTCCGCGCCCGCGGCGACGGCCGGCGGGAAGTGGTCGAGGCGGCCCGCGCCGCCCGACGCGATCACCGGCACCGACACGTGCTTGCGGACGGCCTCGATCATCTCGATGTCGTAGCCGTCCTTGGTGCCGTCGGCGTCCATCGAGTTGAGCAGGATCTCGCCCGCGCCCAACTCGGCGGCCTGGTGCGCCCATTCGACGGCGTCTATGCCCGCGGACTTGCGCCCGCCGTGCGTCGTGACCTCGAAGGAGCCGGACTGGGTGCGGCGCGCGTCCACGGACAGGACGAGCACCTGGCGGCCGAAGCGCTCGGCGATCTCGCGGATCAGGTCCGGGCGGGCGATCGCGGCGGTGTTGACCCCCACCTTGTCCGCACCGGCGCGCAGCAGCTTGTCCACGTCCTCGGCGGTGCGCACGCCGCCGCCGACCGTGAGCGGGATGAAGACCTGCTCGGCGGTGCGGCGCACCACGTCGTACGTGGTCTCGCGGTTGCCGGAGGACGCGGTGATGTCCAGGAAGGTCAACTCGTCGGCGCCCTCGGCGTCGTAGACCTTCGCCATCTCGACGGGGTCGCCCGCGTCGCGCAGGTTCTGGAAGTTGACGCCCTTGACGACGCGGCCGTTGTCCACGTCGAGGCAGGGGATGACGCGTACCGCGAGGCTCATGTCGCGGACACCGCCTCCAGCGCCTCTTCCAGCGTGAACGCCTTGGCGTACAGCGCCTTGCCGACGATGGAGCCCTCAACGCCGAGCGGGACGAGCGCCGCGATCTCGCGCAGATCGTCGAGGGACGAGACGCCGCCGGAGGCCACGACGGGGCGGTCCGTCGCCGAGCAGACGTTGCGCAGCAGCTCCAGGTTCGGGCCCTGGAGCGTGCCGTCCTTGGCGATGTCCGTGACGACGTACCGGGAGCAGCCCTCGGAGTTGAGGCGCTCCAGGGTCTCGTACAGGTCGCCGCCGTCGCGGGTCCAGCCGCGGCCGCGCAGCGTCGTGCCGCGGACGTCGAGGCCGACCGCGATCTTGTCGCCGTGCTCGGCGATGATCTTGGCGACCCACTCGGGGTCCTCCAGGGCGGCGGTGCCGATGTTGACGCGGGTGGCGCCGGTGGCGAGGGCGGCGGCGAGCGAGTCGTCGTCGCGGATGCCGCCGGACAGCTCCACCTTGATGTCCATGGCCCTCGCGACCTCGGAGATCAGGTCGCGGTTGTCGCCGGTGCCGAACGCGGCGTCGAGGTCGACCAGGTGCAGCCACTCGGCGCCGGAGCGCTGCCAGGCGAGGGCAGCCTCCAGCGGGGAGCCGTAGGAGGTCTCGCTGCCGGACTCGCCGTGCACGAGACGGACGGCCTGGCCGTCGCGGACGTCGACGGCGGGGAGGAGTTCGAGCTTGTTGCTCTGGGCACTCGGGGAAACGGTCACAGTACGGAGATCCAGTTCTTCAGCAGCTGCGCTCCGGCGTCGCCGGACTTCTCGGGGTGGAACTGCGTCGCCCACAGCGCGCCGTTCTCGACGGCGGCGACGAACGGGCCGCCGTGCGTGGACCAGGTGACCTTGGGCGCACGCATGGAAGGGTTGTGGACTTCGAGCTCCCAGTTCTGCACGGCGTACGAGTGCACGAAGTAGTACCGCTCGTCGGTGTCGACGCCCGCGAACAGCTGGGAGCCCTGCGGGGCGTCCACGGTGTTCCAGCCCATGTGCGGGACGACATCGGCCTTGAGCGGCTCGACGACGCCGGGCCACTCGTCGAGGCCCTCGGCCTCCACACCGTGCTCGATGCCGCGCGCGAACAGGATCTGCATGCCGACGCAGATGCCCATCACGGGACGGCCCCCGGCGAGACGGCGGCCGACGATCCAGTCGCCGCGCGCGTCCTTGAGGCCCTGCATGCAGGAGGCGAACGCGCCGACGCCGGGCACGAGCAGCCCGTCCGCGTTCATGGCCCTGTCGAAGTCGCGGGTGATCTCGACGTCGGCGCCCGCGCGGGCGAGGGCGCGCTCGGCGGAGCGCACGTTGCCGAAGCCGTAGTCGAAGACGACGACACTCTTGCTCTTGTCGGCCGACATCAGTAGAGCCACTCCAACCGCAGGACTCCGGCGACGAGGCACATCGCGGCACCGATCCCCATCAGCACCACGAGCCCCTTGGGCAGCTTCTGCTTCCAGAAGGACCAGGCACCGCCGGCGAGGAAGAGGCCGACGAAGATCAGTACTGCCGACAGGCCGCTCACAGCGCGCCCTTCGTGGACGGGAGGATGCCGGCGGCGGCCGCGCGCGGGTCGATCTCGCTCGCGTAGCGCAGGGCGCGCGCGAGGGCCTTGAACTGGCACTCCACGATGTGGTGCGCGTTGCGCCCGTACGGGACGTGGACGTGCAGCGCGATCTGGGCCTGCGCGACGAAGGACTCCAGGATGTGCCGGGTCATCGTCGTGTCGTACTCGCCGATCATCGGCGCCATCTTCTCGGGCTCGGTGTGCACGAGGTACGGGCGGCCCGACAGGTCGACGGTCACCTGTGCAAGGGACTCGTCCAGCGGGACCGTGCAGTTGCCGAACCGGTAGATGCCGATCTTGTCGCCGAGCGCCTGCTTGAAGGCGGCGCCGAGCGCGAGGGCGGAGTCCTCGATGGTGTGGTGCGAGTCGATGTGCAGATCGCCCTCGGTCTTCACCGTGAGGTCGAAAAGGCCGTGCTTGCCGAGCTGGTCGAGCATGTGGTCGTAGAAGCCGACCCCGGTCGCCACATCGACCTTTCCGGTGCCGTCGAGGTCGATCTCGACGAGGACCGAGGTCTCCTTGGTCGTGCGCTCTACGCGTCCTACGCGGCTCATGCGCCCCGCTCCTGACTGTTCATTCGGTCCTTTTTCACTTCGCGTGCCGCGTCCAGGAACGCGTCGTTCTCTTCGGGGGTGCCGACGGTCACCCGCAGGCGCCCCGGGACTCCGTTGTCACGGATGAGGACGCCGCGGTCGAGGATGAACTGCCACACGGCGTGCGGGTCCGCGAAGACGCCGAACTGGATGAAGTTGGCGTCGGCGACGGTGACATCGAAGCCGAGCCCCTCCAACTCGCCGACGACACGGTCGCGTTCGGCCTTCAGCTGCTCCACATACTGGAGCAGTGTGTCGGTGTACTCCAGGGCGGCGAGCGCCGTCGCCTGGTTCACGGCCGACAAGTGGTAGGGCAGCCGCACCAGTTGGACGGCGTCGACCACGGCCGGGTCGGCGGCGAGGTAGCCGAGCCGCAGCCCGGCCGCGCCGAAGGCCTTGGACATCGTCCGCGAGACGACGAGGTTCGGGCGGCCCTCGATGAGCGACAGCAGCGAGGTGCCGTGGCTGAACTCGGTGTACGCCTCGTCGACGATCACCATCGCGTCCCGCCCGGCGGCCTCGTACAGCGCGAGGACGTCCTCGGCCGCGACCGCGTTGCCGGTGGGGTTGTTGGGGCTGGTGATGAAAACGACGTGCGGCTTGTGCGTCCGGATCGCCTCGACGGCGGCCGGTACATCGAGGGAGTAGTCCTCGCACCGCGGGGCGCTCACCCAGCCGGTGTTGGTGCCGCGGGCGAGCAGCGGGTGCATCGAGTACGAGGGCTCGAAGCCGAGCGCGAGCCGGCCGGGGCCGCCGAAGGCCTGGAGGAGCTGCTGGAGCACCTCGTTCGACCCGTTGGCCGCCCACACCTGCTCGTACGTGACCTCGTGGCCGGTCGTACGGGTCAGGTACGCGGCGAGCTCCGTGCGCAACTCGACCGCGTCCCGGTCCGGGTAGCGGTTGAGGTGCCGGGCCTCGTCGGCGACGCGCTCGGCGATCCGCCGCACGAGGGGCTCGGGCAGCGGGTACGGGTTCTCGTTCGTGTTGAGGCGTACGGCGACGTCCAACTGGGGCGCCCCGTAAGGGGACTTGCCGCGCAGTTCCTCGCGTACGGGAAGGTCGTCGATCCTGGTCACTCGCTCGCTCACTTGCTCTGCGGCACCTTCCACCCGAAACGGGCCTTGATCGCTGCGCCGTGCGCCGGCAGGTCCTCTGCGTCGGCGAGCGTCACCACGGTGGACGCGACCTCGGCGAGGGCGTCCTTCGTGTAGTCGACGATGTGGATGCCGCGCAGGAACGACTGGACGGACAGGCCGGACGAGTGGCAGGCACAGCCGCCCGTCGGCAGCACGTGGTTGGACCCGGCCGCGTAGTCACCGAGGGAGACGGGCGCCCACGGGCCGACGAAGATCGCGCCCGCGTTCTTGACGCGCTGGGCCACGGCGGAGGCGTCTGCGGTCTGGATCTCCAGGTGCTCGGCCCCGTACGCGTCGACGACCTTGAGGCCGTCGTCCAGCGAGTCGACGAGGACGATCGCGGACTGCTGCCCCTTGAGGGCGGGCACGATCCGGTCCTCGACGTGCTTGGAGGCGGCGACCTGCGGCTCCAGCTCCCGCTCGACGGCGGCGGCCAGCTCCTCGGAGTCGGTGACGAGCACAGCCGCGGCCAGCGGGTCGTGCTCGGCCTGGCTGATCAGGTCGGAGGCGACGTGCACCGGGTCGGCCGTCGCGTCGGCCAGGACCGCGATCTCGGTGGGGCCCGCCTCGGCGTCGATGCCGATGCGGCCCGTGAAGTAGCGCTTGGCGGCGGCCACCCAGACGTTGCCGGGTCCGGTCACCATGTTCGCCGCGGCGCAGGACTCGGTGCCGTACGCGTACATGGCGACGGCCTGGGCGCCGCCGACCGCGTACACCTCGTCGACGCCGAGCAGCGCGCACGCGGCGAGGATCGTGGGGTGCGGCAGGCCGCCGAAGTCCTTCTGCGGAGGCGAGGCCAGCGCGACGGACTCGACGCCCGCCTCCTGCGCCGGCACCGCGTTCATGATCACGGACGAGGGGTAGACGGACCGGCCCCCCGGCGCGTACAGGCCGACGCGCTCGACCGGCACCCACTTCTCGGTGACGGAACCGCCCGGCGCGACCTGCGTCGTGTGGCTGCTCCGGCGCTGCTCGCGGTGGACGGTGCGGGCCCGGCGGATGGACTCCTCCAGGGCGGCGCGCACGGCAGGGTCGAGATCGGCGAGCGCCTTGTCGATGGCCTCGGCAGGAACCCGTACGGCTTCCAGCTTCACTCCGTCGAATTTCTCCCCGTACTCGATCAGCGCCGCGTCGCCACGATGATGCACGTCCTCGCAGATCGGACGCACCTTCTCCAGGGCGGCCGAAACGTCGAAGTCGGCTCGGGGCAGCAGCGAGCGCAGGGCCTGGCCCTCGGGGAGGGCGGCGCCGCGCAGATCGATTCGAGAGATCACAGAACAATTCTCTCAGATGCGGGTTTACGCTCGGCGCCCCGTATCAGTGGCTGATATCGCGGCAGGCGACCTGACCACCGGCGTTCAGACGGTCACACAGCGGGCATGACCGGTTGTACGAACCAGCGGTCGCACGGGGGAGGCAGAGCAGGCGTGGTCGAGGGTACGACCGGCAACGGCAACGGGGACGTGCCGGACGAGCTGACCGCCACTGAGGTCGGGATGTGGCAGGCGTTCCGCAACGGAAGCGTCTACGACCTGCGCTCAGGGGACGGCGCGCGGGACGATCCGCACGGCGGCCACCCCTGGGGGCCGGAGCGCAGCGTGCGGGCGCGCATCGTGGCGTGGCTGCTGCTGGCGGGCCCGCCGGCCCTCGACGGCCGGGTCTCCTCGCTCAAGCTCCAGGGCGTACAGATCACGGATGTGTTCGATCTCGCGGGCGGCAACGTCGTCCCGTACGTGGAGATGAAGGGCTGCCGCTTCGAGAAGGAGGTGCTCCTCCCGGAGGCGCACTTCACGACGGTGCGGCTCATCGACTGCTCGGTGCCCCGCCTGGAGGGCGCGCGCATCCACACGGAGGGCGATCTGCACCTCGCCCGCTGCCGCTTCCACAACGGGGTCCGGCTCACGGACGCGCACATCGGCACGGACCTGCTGCTCAACCAGGCCGTCGTGTTCAGCGACCGGCGCGGAAAGTCGATCATGGCGGACGGGCTCACGGTCGGCCAGGACCTCCAGGCCGAACTGCTGGAGACGCACGGCGAGCTGAGCCTGCGCGGCGCGACGGTGGGCGTCTCGCTGTCGCTGCGGGGCGCCCGGCTGAGCCATACGCAGGGCCGCCGCGCCCTGAACGCTCCGCAGATGTCGGTCGAGCGGACGCTGTACCTCGGCCCGGCCGCGCTCGGCGGCCCGCTCCAGAACGGCGGCGGGACGCCCGCCCGCGGCACCCGCGTGCAGCGCTTCGAATGCGTGGGCGGGGTGCGGCTCGACGACGGCCGGTTCGGCGACGCGGTCGACCTGGACTCGGCGCACTTCACGATGGAGAACGAGCAGGAGGTCTCGATGCGCCGCATCCAGACCCCGGAGCTGCGCTTCCTCTGCGACAAGCCGGAGCGCGGGCGGATCGTGCTGTCGGGCGCGCGGACGACGAACCTGGTCGACAGGTCGACCAGCTGGCCGGGTCCCGGCCAGCTCCGCCTCGGCGGTTTCCAGTACGAGAACCTCATCCCGTCCGGCTCCTTCCCCCTCGCCCGCCGCCTCGACTGGCTCGCCGCCGCGACACCCGAGTACAGCCCGGAGCCGTACGAGTGTCTGGCGACGGTGCTGCGGGGCAGCGGCGAGGACTCCGACGCGCGCGAGGTGCTGCTCGCCAAGCAGCGCAGGCGGCGCGAGACGCTGCCGATCGCGGCGAAGGTGTGGGGCTACGTCCAGGACTGGACGGTGGCGTACGGGTACCGGCCGGGGCGGGCCGCGCTGTGGATGGCGGTCCTCTGGGCGCTCAGCGCGGTCGTCTTCTCCCAGGCCCCGCACCCGCGCATCAAGCCCGGCGAGGGCCCGGTCTGGGACCCGGCCCTCTTCACCCTGGACCTGCTCCTCCCCGTCATCGACCTCGGCCAGGCCGCGAGCTGGCAACTCAGCGGAACCTGGCAGTGGGCCTCCGCGATCCTGGTCCTCCTGGGCTGGACCCTGGCCACGACGGTGGCGGCGGGCGCAACACGCCTGCTCCGCAGGAACTAACGGTCGACCGTCCCCCGGCCACGGGGCTCCGCCCCGGACCCCGCTGCTCAAACGCCGCAGGGGCTTGAAAGATCGCCTCAATCGCCGGCGAGGCTTGATAGATCAAGCCCCACCGGCGATTGGTATTTCCAGCCCCGCCGGCGTTTGAGGCGCGGGGTCCGGGGCAGAGCCCCGAAGCCCCGGTGCCGCGCACCGATCACGGCGGCTCAGGCCACGACACGGCAAAGAGCGGCGCAGCCCGTGCAACCTTCCGGCCGCCCCGACCGTCATCCCACCGTGCCATTCCTGCGCGCTCTGATCCGCACCACCCGCATGCTCCGCCACACCTCCGCCCTGGGCCTCGGCCTCCCCCCGGACGAGGAGCTGCTGCTCGACGCCCCGGACGACCGCCTCGCCCCCGCCCTCGTGGCCGCGGGCCGCGGCGACCACGGCCCCGCCGCGAAGGCCCTCGCCCTGACCCGCGACGCCGCCGAGTGGGAGAACCGGGACCGCGCAGTGCAACGCCTCGCCGCGTTCGCCGCCGCCCGCCCGGAGTGGTTCGAGGCCTGGCAGGAGGCCTCGCCGCACGACCCCGACCTGCTCCTGGTCAAGGCCGAACTCGCCGTCACCCGCGCCCTCGCCGCGCCCGCCCACGCCGAGCTGCTGCGCGAGGTCACCCCGCTGATCCTCGCCGCGGCCGAGTCCGACCCCCGCGACCCGGTCCCCTGGCGCATCGCCCTCGACCACGCCCGCGGCACCAACGCCCCGCACACCGAGTTCGAGCAGCTGTGGGCGCGGGCGGTGCGCCGCTCCCCGCACCACTACGGCTGCCACGTCGCGGCCCTGCGCTATCTGTCGGCCGCCTGGTACGGCTCGCACAAGGAGTGCTTCGACTTCGCGGAGCGCGCCGCGCAGGACGCCCTGCCGGGCTCGCTCCTCCAGGCGCTCCCGGCCCGCGCGGCCCTCGCCTATCTGACCTCCGGCGCCCCGCACACCGGCATCCCCCACGCCCGCCTCGACGCCGCCGCCGACCTCGCCGCGAAGCTCTCCCGCTCGTACGAGCCCGCGGATCCCTGGCCCGCCGAGGTGCGCAACCTGCTGACCTGCGTACTGGTCGAACTCGGACGCTGGGAGGACGCTCTCGACCAGCTGCGGCTCATCGGCCCGTACGCGACATCGTTCCCCTGGGACCGGCTCACGGACGACCCGCTGGGCCATTTCATGGAGCTGCGCGGACAGGTCCGCCTTGAAGTCGCGGCGGCGATGCCGCTGCGCGGCGGACCGGTCCGCTCCGACGACCATTACGCTTGACCGACGTGACCACCGTCCGACTTCCGCTGTTCCCGCTCAACTCGGTGCTGTTCCCGGGACTCGTGCTCCCGCTGAACGTATTCGAGGAGCGCTATCGCGCCATGATGCGCGATCTGTTGAAGGCGTCGCCCGACGATCCGTCGGAGCCCGACACCGAACCGTCCACCTCGGAGGAGCCCCGCCAGTTCGTGGTCGTCGCGATCCGCGACGGCCACGAGGTGGCGCCCACCTCGTCCGGCATGCCGAACGAGGTGACCACGAAGGAGGCGGGCGCGGGCCCGGCCGCGGGCTTCGGCGACGACCCGATCGCGTCCTTCCACGCCGTCGGCTGCATCGCGGACGCCGCGACGATCAGGGAGCGCGCGGACGGCAGCTTCGAGGTGCTCGCCACCGGCACGCGCCGGGTGAAGCTGCACTCGGTCGACGCCTCGGGCCCGTATCTGACGGCCGAGGTGGAGGAGCTGCCCGAGGAGGACGGCGAGGAGGCGGGCGCCCTCGCGGAGGGCGTGCTGCGCGCGTTCCGCTCGTACCAGAAGCGTCTCGCGGGCGCCCGTGAGCGCTCGCTGACGACGGGCGCGGAGCTGCCGGACGAGCCGTCGGTGGTGTCGTACCTGGTCGCGGCGGCCGCGGTCCTCGACGTACCGACGAAGCAGCGGCTGCTGGAGGCCGGCGACGTGGCGTCCCGGCTGCGCGAGGAGCTGACGCTGCTGCGCGCGGAGACGGCGATCATCCGCCATCTGCCCTCGCTGCCGGCGACGGAGCTCACCCGGAATTCCACCAGCCTCAACTGACGTCCACTCAATTCACGTAGGGAAACGGCACGTTGGCGAAGAAGGCCAAGAAGCAGAGCCAGTCCGGAGGTACGCCCGCGACCGTCGCGCTCACCGCCGCCGGCACCGATTTCACGGTCCACTCCTACGAGCACGACCCCGCGCGCGCCAGTTACGGCGAGGAGGCCGCGGAGGCGATGGGTGTCTCCCCGGACCGGGTGTTCAAGACGCTCGTCGCGGACGTGGACGGCGCGCTCGTCGTCGGCGTCGTGCCGGTGGCGGGGCAGCTCGACCTGAAGGCGCTCGCGGCGGCGGTCGGCGGCAAGCGCGCCACCATGGCCGATCCGGCGCTCGCGGAGCGCACGACCGGGTACGTACGCGGTGGCATCTCGCCGCTCGGGCAGCGCAAGAAGCTGCGTACGGTCATCGACTCCTCCGCCGGCGAGCACGCCACGATCTGCGTCTCGGCGGGGCGCCGCGGCCTTGAGGTCGAGCTGGCGCCGGGGGACCTCGCGGCGCTCACGGACGCGGTCCTCGCACCCGTCGGTCGTGCGTGACCCCTCGACGCACCCCGCTTCTTCGACTAAGCACCTGAACATGTCGAAGAAGACGCGCAAGCGGAAGTGGCGGATCAAAAAGGGCAAGGCCAACCACGGGCGCCGGCCCGCCTGACAGTCGGCGCGCGCTCAACCGGCCGCTATGCCGTGGGCGTGGGTCCGCCGTCGTGCTGCGTCCCGTACGGCGTCGCGAAATACGGGTCAGGGTCGCGCGGCCCGAAGAGTCCGGTGAGGCCCAGGTGCACCACCAACGCGGCGAGCGGCCACGCGAGCAGCGCCCCCTTGGCGTTCAGCTCCAGGGGGGCGTCGAACACCACGCCCTTGCCGACCGCCTTGGCGTGCGCGGCGACGTTCTGCGCGGGCCCGAGCCAGACGCCGAACCGCCAGGCGAGCACCCCGCCGAGCAGACTGCCCAGCGCCAACCCGACAACCAGTGGAACGCCCCCGCGCCTGCGCCACAGGAACACGGCGGCGCCGGTGACGGCGCCGAACACGAGCCCGAGCAGGGCAAACGTTCCGTCGATGCCGATCGCCTGCTCGCCCTCGGTGTCCTTGAGGTAGACCGCCGACGCGTCCGAGACCAGCGGCACCCGGGGCGCGAGCCACAACCACAGCGCGCCGAGCGCGAGCCCCACCACGGCGACGGCGACCGTCACGGCCACGGCCTCTTTGAGCTCGGCGCGCAGCCCGGGGCCGTCCTCCTCGTGCTCCTGCGGGGCGGCGGGCGCGGGGGGCAGATGTCCGGTCATGGGGTCGGGGGCCTGCCAAGGGTTGCTGTGCCCGTTGTTGTGCGGGGGCTGATGGGGTGGCGGTGTCAGCGGTGCGGTCACCCTGCCATCGTGCCAGGCGTCGCTGTGCGGCGCGTCAGGGCCTGTCTGGTTCCCCGCGGGGGAACTCCGGACAGGCCCTAGCGGACGGCGGCCCGCCGGTAGGCCCACGTCGCCACGGCCAGGGAGGCGACGCCGACGGCCGCGCAGACGCCCAGGTCGAGCAGGACCACACCCCAGTCGGGGTGCTCAGCGAAGGTACGCGCGAACGCCTCGACCCCGTACGTGGACGGGAGCAGGTCCCTCGCCCACTGCACGAACCCCGGCATCCGGTCGGCCGGCAGCACACCGAGCAGCAGCGCCGCGGACATGCCCAACTGGCCGAGCAGCGTGGCCAGTTCGGGCCGGGGCGCGAGCAGCCCGAGCGCGGCGCCGAGGCCGGCGAGGGCGGCCCCCGCCAGCGGGATCACCGCGGCGAGCACCCACAGGTGGGCGAGCGGCAGCTGGAACATCGCGCAGCCGACGACCGCGGTGACGACGGTCCCCGGCACGGTGAACGAGGCGTACGCGCCCGCGGCGCCGAGCACCACGGAGGCGGGTGGCACCGGCAGCGTCGCGTAGTGGTCGAGGCCGCCGGCCGCCCGCAGCTGCCCGAAGTACTGGGCGAGCAGGTTCAGCGCGACGAAGGCGACGACGAGCACCGCGGACCCCGCCACGACTGCCTGCGCCTCACGGCCGCCCTGTTCGACGACGCCGCGCATGAGGATCATGATGCCGATGCTCTGGAACGTCGCGACGAACAGCAGCGGGATCCGGGCCACGCGGGCCCGGCTGAGCTGCGCCCGGTAGACGGCGGCGAGCGAGGGCAGGAAGCGGGCGCGGGGCGCGAGCGTCTCCTCGACGGGGCCCGGCGCGGGCGCCGGGCGCGCGGACGCGCGCTCGGAGGCGACCGCGGGAGCGGTGGGGACGACACTCATGCCTTCACCAGGCCCTTCACACCGCTGCGACTTCCGCCGAGCGCCAAGTACACGTCCTCCAGGCTCGGCGTCGCGAGCGTGAAGTCGTCCAGGAAGTCGAAGGCCGGGCCGCCGGTGACGGCGGCGACGGCGGAGCGGGCCGCCTCCGGTTCGAGCCGCAGCGACCAGCGCCGCCCTGATTCCACGGCGTGCGGGCGCAGCCGCGCCACCTCGTCGAGCTCCACCGGAGCCTCCTGGCGCCACACGAGTTCCACGCGCACCTCGCCGGCGACGCGTTCCTTGAGGCCCGTCGGGGTGTCGCAGGCGATGACGCGTCCCTGGTCGAGCACGGCGACCCGGTCGAGCACGGTCTCGGCCTCGATCACGTTGTGGGTGACGAGCAGTACGGTCGTGCCGCGCTCGGCCCGCCGGCGGTCGACCGCGGCCCAGACGGCGCGGCGCGCGACGGGGTCCATCCCGGTGGTCGGCTCGTCGAGCACGAGCAGCGGCCGCTCCCCGACGAGTGCGGCGGCGAAGCAGGCGAGCCGCCGCTGGCCGCCGGACAGCTTCTTGATCGGCCGGGAGGCGAGCGGGGTGAGCCCCAGCTCCTCCAGCACGTCGTCGCGGGCGGCCCGCGCGTCCTTGAGGGAGAGCCCGCGCAGCCGGCCCGTGGTCTCGGCGGCCAGCGCGACGGTCAGCTCGTCGAGTGCGGTCGACTCCTGACCGAGGTAGGCGAGGATCCGGGAGGCGCGCTCGGGGTGCCGCACGATGTCGTGCCCATGGATCTCGACGCTTCCCGCGTCGGGGCGCATCAGCCCGGTCAGTTGCCGTACGAGGGTGGACTTGCCCGCGCCGTTCGGCCCGAGGAGCCCGAAGATCTCGCCGCGCCTGATGTCGAGCCATACGTCGTCGGTGGCCCGCAGTTCCGGCGCGCCGGGGGCGCCGCGGCGTCCGCGTGAGGCCGGGTAGGTCTTGCGGAGCCCCCGCACCGCGCACACGACAGCGCCCGCGTTACGCTTCGGGGCGACGTCATCGGTGCGCATACTCACGAGGAACGAGACTACGGGGTCCGGCGTTCACGATTGCACGCGGGGCGGGACATTTACCACGCCTGCCGTACACCCTGCTCACCCGCGCCTACGTCACGGGGCTCCGCCCCGGACCCCGCTGCCCAATCGCCGCAGGGGCTTAAATGCGCGGCCCCGGCGCAACGAGGACGACGGCCCCACCCACGCCCCGCCTACTCGGCCGCCGCCGCGTGTTCCGCCGTGCGGATGTCGATGTCGCGCCAGAAACCCGCCCGGATCGCATACCGGTCGTGTTCGTCGATCTGGTCGTCCTTGTGGGCGAGCAGCCCGAACCTCGCCGCGTACCGCAGCAGCTCCCCGTCGATCCGGTGCGGTACCCGCGGATACATGGTCGCCAGCTTCTGCAACTGCGTCTGGTCCCCGAGACGCTCCCGCCACCGCCGCGCGAACACCTGCCCGACCTCGTACGGATCCCCGCCGATCGCGGTGATGTCCTCCTCGCGGTCGGCCCACCGCTGCTCCGCCGTGGTGAGCTGCGCCAGCGTCGGCAAGGACGCCACGTCGGCGGGCTCCCCGCCACCCCCGGGCCGCTCGACCCAGCCCTTGTCGGACGACCACCGCAACGTCGCGTTCGCCGGATGCTGCGCGGCCTGCGCCCCCGGCCCGCGCAGCGCGGCGAGGTCCTTGGGCGTGGGCACACCCTTGCCGCCGCCGGCCCGGTCCTCGTCCGGCGCCGGCGCGTCCGCCGTCCCGTTCTCGCCGTGCGCGGCCGGCTCGTGCTGCACGGGCGCCGCACCCCCGGCCTCCGCCACGGGACGCCCCGCAGGGGAGTGCGCCGACTCGGGCAGCGGCGCGGACAGGATCGCGGCGATCTCGGGGCGCGGCACGGGCGGCGGGGCACAGATCCCGTTCCCGCCGAGCTCCTTGGCGCGTACGGCCTTGGTGATCCACGTCCGGTCGAGCACCCGCCGCTCGTCGGCCTCCGCGACCAGGTCCTCGGACTGGTTGTAGTCCCCGTCGGCGGCCTGCACCGCCCACAGGTGGACGGCGACGCCGTGCTCCTTGGCGGCCATCATGCCGGGCAGCAGGTCCCCGTCCCCGGTCACGAGCACGATGTCCGAGCAGGCACGGTTGCGGGCCAGCTCGGTCAGCTCGGCGTGCATCGCCGCGTCGACGCCCTTCTGCGCCCACCGCCCGTCGGAGCGCGTCAGCGCGCCGAGGCGCACCGTGACCCGCGGCATCACCCGCAACCGACGGTGCTCGGGCTGCGGCACGCGGTCGGGCGCCCCGTCGAACCAGTAGATGCGCAGCAGCTCCCGCCCGGTCTCGGCCTCGGCGCGCTCGCGCAGGCCCTGGATGAGGGCGGCGTGGTCGACATGAATCCGGGAGCGTGAGGGCTCGCCCGCGAGCAAACTCGCCGCGGCCCCCAGCAGATACCCGGCGTCCACCAGAACGATGCAACGGTCCACGCGATCCACCCTCTTTCCGCCGACTTGCCAGCAGTCCGGACACGCTCCACGAGGCGGCTCCCGCGGCTTCGCTTCGGGTTCCCTTCGAGTCTGCCCGACGGCACGGGGGTTAACGGCCCGAACTCGATCTTCGGCGTGGCGGAAGCCGTGAACGCGGGTTGGGCGCCCCGCAACCGAAGACCGTTACGAACGGTAATACGCCGAAATGCGTTCTTCGTCCGACTGTGTGAATCTGAAGCCGGCCCTGGCCCCTAGATCCCCCGCAGGAGGCAGATCACCATGGCCAAGAACCGTAAGCAGAATCGCCATCAGCAGAAGGCGGCGGCCCAGGAGGCCGCCGAGCCTCAGGAGCAGGCCCGCTCCTCGGCCATGGAGGCCCAGGCCAAGTCGGCTGTGGAAGCCACGCCGAGTGACGTGGCCCGCAAGCACCGCGAGCGTCGCTTCGGTCACAACTGAGGCGCCGCGCAGGGCAGTTGGCACACAGCGAGGGGCGTACCCGGATTTCCGGGTACGCCCCTCGCGCGCGTCTCGGTGCGGTCAGCCCGCCAGGCAGGCCGGCCCGAGCAGCACCTTCAGGTCTCCGTACAGCGCCGGGTCGGGCTTCACTCGGTGCCGGTCGAGCCGCAGCACCGTGGTCTTGCGCGGCCCCTGGAGCTTGATCCGCACCTCGCTGTCGCCCCGGTGGTTGGTGAGGATCTCGCCGAGCCGGCTGATCATCGGCGGGGTCACCCGCAGGGCCGGGATCGTGAGGATCACGGGCGCGTTGGTCCCCGCGTTCGACAGGTCGGGGACCTGCATCTCCATGGCGACCAGACGCGGCACGTCCTCCCGCTTGTCGAGGCGGCCCTTCACGAACACCACGGCGTCCTCGACGAGCTGCGTGGACACCAGCTGGTACGTCGCCGGGAAGAACATGCACTCGATGGAACCGGCGAGGTCCTCGACGGTCGCGATCGCCCAGGCGTTGCCCTGCTTGGTCATCTTGCGCTGGAGGCCCGAGATGATGCCGCCGACCGTGACGACCGCGCCGTCCCCGAAGTCGCCGCCCGTCAGCTGCCCGATGCCCGCGTCCGCCTTGTCGGAGAGCACGTGCTCCAGGCCGAAGAGCGGGTGGTCGGAGACGTACAGGCCGAGCATCTCGCGCTCCTGGGCGAGCAGATACGTCTTGTCCCACTCGTCGGTGGAGAACTCGACGTCGAGGCCGAAGCCCGGCTCGTCGCTCTCCCCCTCGCCCATGCCGCCGAAGAGGTCGAACTGTCCCTCGGCCTCCTTGCGCTTCACCGCCACGACGTTGTCGATCATCGGCTCGTACTGGGCGGTGAGGCCCTTGCGGGTGTGCTTCATCTGATCGAAGGCGCCCGCCTTGATCAGCGATTCCGTCGTCCGCTTGTTGCAGGCGGCGGCCTCGATCTTGTCCAGGTAGTCGGGGAACGAGGTGAACTTCCCCTTCGCCTTGCGGGCCCGGACGATCGACTCCACCACGTTCGACCCGACGTTGCGGACCGCCTCCAGGCCGAAGAGGATCACGTCGTCGCCCTGGGCGGCGAAGTTGTGCACCGACTCGTTCACGTCCGGCGGGAGGACCTTGATCTTCATCCGCCGGCACTCGTTGAGGTAGACGGCCGACTTGTCCTTGTCGTCCTTGACCGAGGTGAGCAGCGCGGCCATGTACTCGGCCGGATAGTTCGCCTTCAGATACGCGGTCCAGTAGGTGACCAGGCCGTACGCGGAGGAGTGCGCCTTGTTGAACGCGTAGCCGGCGAACGGGACCAGCACGTCCCACAGGGCCTGGATCGCCGCGTCGGAGAAGCCCTTCTTCTTCGCGCCCTCCTGGAAGAGGACGAAGTTCTTCGCCAGCTCCTCGGGCTTCTTCTTGCCCATCACGCGGCGCAGCACGTCGGCCTCGCCGAGCGAGTAGCCCGCGATGATCTGCGCGGCCTTCTGCACCTGCTCCTGGTACACGATGAGGCCGTGGGTCAGGCCGAGCGTCTCCTTCAGGGGCTCTTCGAGCTCCGGGTGGATCGGCGTGATCTCCTGGCGGCCGTTCTTGCGCTCCGCGTAGTTGATGTGCGAGTTCATGCCCATCGGGCCCGGCCGGTACAGGGCCGAGACGGCGGAAATGTCCTCGAAGTTGTCGGGCTGCATCTGGCGGAGCAGCGAGCGCATCGGCCCGCCGTCGAACTGGAACACACCCAGCGTGTCGCCGCGGCAGAGCAGTTCGTACGTCTTCGGGTCGTCGAGCGGGAGCTCGAGCATCTCCAGGTCGATGCCCTTGTTGGACCGCACCATCTTGACGGCGTCGTCCATGATGGTCAGGTTCCTGAGGCCCAGGAAGTCCATCTTCAGGAGGCCGAGCGACTCGCACTGCGGGTAGTCCCACTGCGTGATCGTCACGCCGTCGGTGTGCCGGGTCCACAGCGGGGCGTGGTCGACGATCGGCTCGCTGGACATGATGACGCCGGCCGCGTGCACACCCATCTGCCGGACCAGGCCCTCGACGCCCTTGGCGGTGTCGATGACCTTCTTGACGTCCGGCTCGTTCTCGTACATCCCCCGGATCTCGCCGGCCTCGCTGTAGCGCGGGTGCGCGGAGTCGGTGATGCCGGAGAGGTCGATGCCCTTGCCGAGGACGTCGGCGGGCATCGCCTTGGTGAGGCGGTCGCCCATCGCGTACGGGTAACCGAGCACGCGCGCGGAGTCCTTGATCGCGTTCTTGGCCTTGATCTTGCCGTAGGTGCCGATCATGGCGACCTTGTCGGCGCCGTACTTCTCCGTCACGTACCTGATCACTTCGACGCGCCTGCGCTCGTCGAAGTCGATGTCGACGTCGGGCATGGAGACGCGCTCGGGGTTGAGGAACCGCTCGAAGATCAGGCCGTGCGTGATCGGGTCGAGGTCGGTGATGCCCATGGCGTACGCGACGATCGAACCGGCCGCGGAACCACGGCCGGGGCCCACCGCGATGCCGTTGTTCTTGGCCCACATGATGAAGTCGGCGACGACCAGGAAGTACCCCGGGAACCCCATCTGGATGATGATGTCCATCTCGTACTCGACCTGCTTCTGGCGGTCATCGGGGACGCCGCCCGGGTAGCGGCGGTTCATGCCGACCCGGACCTCCTCCTGGAACCAGGTGATCTCCGTGAAGCCCTCGGGGATGTCGAACTTCGGCATGAGGTCGCGCTTCTCGAACATACCGGTCGTGTCGATCTGCTCGGCCACCAGCAGCGTGTTGCGGCAGCCCTCCTGCCAGGCGTCCGAGGAGTCGATGGCGTACATCTCGTCCGTCGACTTCAGGTAGTAGCCCGTGCCGTTGAACCGGAAGCGGTCCGGGTCGGAGAGGTTCTTGCCGGTCTGGATGCACAGCAGCGCGTCGTGCGCGGTCGCCTCGTTCGCGTACGTGTAGTGCGAGTCGTTCGTCACCAGAGGCGGGATGCCGACCTTCTTGCCGACCCGCAGGAGGTCCTCGCGGACCCGGTGCTCGATGTCGATGCCGTGGTCCATCAGCTCCAGGAAGTACCGGTCCTTGCCGAAGATGTCCTGGTACTCGGCGGCCGCCTTGACCGCCTCGTCGAACTGGCCGAGGCGCAGGCGGGTCTGCAGCTCACCGGAGGGGCAGCCGGTGGACGCGATGATGCCCTCGCTCCACTGGGAGAGCGTCTCCTTGTCCATGCGCGGCCACTTCGTCAGCCAGCCCTCCGCGTACGCGTCCGAGGACAGCTTGAACAGGTTGTGCAGCCCCGTGCTGTTCGCCGCCCACATCGTCTTGTGGGTGTAGCCACCGGAACCGGAGACGTCGTCGCGCTTCTGGTGCGGCTGGCCCCACTGGACCTTCCGCTTGTTGCGCCGGGACTCCGGGGCGACGTACGCCTCGATGCCGATGATCGGCGTGATGCCCGCCTTCTCCGCGGTGTGGAAGAAGTCGTACGCCCCGTGCAGGTTGCCGTGGTCGGACATCGCGATGTGCGTCATGCCCATGTCGCCGGCGGCCTTGAACATGTCGTTGAGCCGCGCCGCACCGTCCAGCAGCGAGTACTGGGTGTGCACATGCAGGTGCGTGAAGGGCGGCTTGGTCACGGTGGGGGCCTCCAATGGAAAACACCGGCGGACGTCTGGGGGACAGCTTGGAAGTCTACGACCGGTCACTGACATCGAAGATGGATACAGCGACGCGAAGCGTCTCGATGAGGGGCGGTGGTCGGGTGACGGGCGGGCGGGCACTCGGGAGTACGGTCGTGCGTTGGACAGATCAGAACATCTGTCCCACGCGTCAGTACGGCGCACCGGACCATCCCGCACCAGGAGGCACCCAGCGATGTCGGAACCGCAGCCCACCGCTGAGCAGCGCGGCGAGCAGATCCTCTCCGTCTTCGACACCGCGTTCGGCGAGCTCCTCGCCGCCGACCCCGCGGCCTTCCGGGTCAAGTTCCGCAAGATGGCGGCCTCGGCCTTCGCGTTCTACCGGGGCACGGCCTGCCTGTTCTACGGGGACGTGGAGCGCGAGCAGCACGGCGGGCCCTACCTGGACGAGCGCACCAGCCGGGTGTGGATCCACGGCGACCTGCACGCGGAGAACTTCGGCACGTACATGGACTCCACGGGCCGCCTGATCTTCAACGTGAACGACTTCGACGAGGCGTACGTGGGCCCCTTCACCTGGGACCTCAAGCGCTTCGCCGCCTCCGTGGCACTGGTCGGCTACTCCAAGGCGCTGAGCGACGAGCAGATCACGGACCTCGTACGCACGTACGCGGCGGCGTACCGCGAGCGCATCCACGCGCTGGCGACGGGCGCCAAGAGCGACGAGGTGCCGCCCTTCACGCTGGACACGGCCGAAGGACCGCTCCTGGAGGCGCTGCGCGACGCCCGCTCGCTGACCCGTTTCTCCCTGCTCGATTCCATGACGGAGATCCGCGACTTCGAGCGCCGCTTCGCGGAGGGCGGCGGCTCCATCGAGCTGGACGCGGCGACGCGCTACAAGGTGCTCGCGGCGTTCGACGGGTACCTGGAGACGCTGCCGGAGGCCTCCCTGTCCCGCCCCGACTCGTACCGGGTGAAGGACGTGGTCGGGCGCCGCGGCATCGGTATCGGCTCCGCGGGCCTCCCCTCGTACAACATCCTGCTGGAGGGCAACAGCGACGCCCTCGAGAACGATGTCGTGATCTACATGAAGCAGGCCCAGACCCCGGCCGTCTCGCGGCACATCACCGACCCGGCGGTCCGCGGGTACTTCCAGCACGAGGGCCACCGCACGGTCATCTCGCAGCGTGCCCTGCAGGCGCACGCCGACCCGTGGCTGGGCTGGACGGAGCTCGACGGCGCCGGGCAACTGGTCGCCGAGATCTCGCCGTACGCGGTGGACCTGGACTGGGGCGACATCGACGACCCGGAGGAGATCGCGGCGGTCGTCGCCGACCTCGGCCGGGCCACGGCGACGATGCACGCGGCGGCGGACGACCAGTCCGGCGAGTCGCTGGTGCCGTTCTCCACGGAGCGCGCCATCGACGCGGCGATCGCGGCCGACGAGGAGGGCTTCGCGCCGCTACTGGTCGACTTCGCGCACTCCTACGGGGCACGCGCGCGTGCGGACCACCAGATCTTCGTGGACCTGTTCCGCAACGGCCGGATCCCGGGCCTCTGACTCACAGGAACCTTTTAGGCATCGCTTACCGGAAGGCATGGCACACTCCTCCGCGATGGACGACATATCCGGGACCCAGCTACGAGTGACGCGCGCGGCGCTGTTCACGGCATGCGCCGTGACGCTGTCCGCCGCGTCGCACGTGCTGCTGTCCAGGGCTCCGCTGCCGCTCACGACGGTCGCCGCGATCGCGGCGGCCGTCTTCGTGATCGCGTACGCGCTGGCGGGACGGGAGCGCGGCTTCGGCCGGATCGCGGCCCTGCTCGTCCCGCTGGAACTGGCCGCCGACACGGTCTTCACGACCGGCCAGCACGTCTGTTACGGCCAGGCCGGCGGCCCCGTCGCGGGCCCGCTGCGCCAGTTCGGCTTCGACGTGCTGTGCGCGGGGAACGTGGGCACGCCGCTGGCCCGGATGACGGGCGGCAGCACGGAGCGGGCGGCCGCGCTCTTCGCACACACCGACCCGGCGGCCTCCTGGCTGCTCCTCGGCGCGCACGTCGCCGTCGGCCTGCTCGCGGCCGCCTGGCTGCGCCGCGGTGAGCAGGCCCTGGCCCAACTGCTGCGCGCGGTGGCCGCCTTCACGTTCCGGCCGCTGCTCATCGCGTTCGCCGCGGTCACCGTCCGGCGCGAGCCGGCCGTGCGCCTCGCGCGCACCGCCACGCGCGTACCGGCCTCCCGCACCCGGCTCTGGGTGCACTCCGTAGGACGGCGCGGACCGCCGTGCCTCGCCGCCTGAGCCACCTTCCGGCTCGGGCTCCGGCACGGCAGTCCCCATCCGCATGTCACTCAGCTACGGAGCACGACCATGAGCAAGCGCAACACCCAGCAGGCGAAGAACGCGGCCCGTGAGCGGCTGCGCGCCGAACGCGAGCGCCAGGCCAAGCGGGACAAGACGAAGCGGCAGGCGATCGTAGGCGTCTCCATCGTCGCGGTCCTCGCGATCGCCGGCGGTGTCGGTTACGCGGTGATGCAGGCCAACAAGCCCTCCGAGTGGGAGACGGCGATGGACGCCAAGTCCTCCGCCGTGAAGGCGCCCAAGAACACCTCGGGCAAGGACGGCACGACCGTCGTCATCGGCAAGGCCGACGCGAAGAAGACCCTGAAGGTCTACGAGGACTCGCGCTGCCCGGTCTGCGCCACGTTCGAGCAGACGGTCGGCGAGACGCTCCACAAGGACGTCGAGGCCGGCAAGTTCAAGATCCAGTACATCGGCGGCACGTTCCTCGACGGCGACAGCGCGGCCAAGGGCGACGTCGGCACCAACGGCGAGGGCTCGAAGAACGCGCTGAGCGCGCTCGGCGCGGCCCTCAACGTGAGCCAGGACGCCTTCCTCGACTACAAGACGGCGCTCTACTCGGCGAAGTTCCACCCCGAGGAGAACGACGACAAGTTCAAGGACGACGACTACCTGATCAAGGTCGCCGACACCGTGGACTCCCTCAAGGGCAACAAGGCGTTCCAGAAGGCCGTCCAGGACGGTACGTACGACAACTGGGCCATGAAGATGTCCAAGTCGTTCGACGCGAACAAGGACGAGGTCACCGGCACCCCGAGCCTGGTCATGGACGGCAAGAAGCTGACCGGTTCGGACGGCCAGAACGCCCCCATGACCGTGGCCGAGTACAAGACCGCGACGGAGAAGGCCCTCAAGGGCTGACGACTAGAGCGTTTCGAGGAAGCCGAGCGCCACCCGCCAGGTGGCCTCGGCGGCCTCCTCGTCGTAGTCCGGCAGCTCGGGGTCGGTGTAGAGGTGGCCGGCCCCGGCGTACCGGTAGACCTCCACGTCGGCTCCCGCGCGCCCCATCTGCAGGTACCAGGCGGTCAGCCAGTCGTCCGTCTCGAAGGGGTCGGGCTCCGCGACGTGCAGCTGGACCGGGAGCTCGTCCACGGTGACGCCCTCCGCGATGTCGGACGTGCCGTGCAGGAGCAGCAGCCCCTTCGCCTTGTCGTCGCCGAGGGCGAGGGTCTGCGCGGTCGCGGCGCCGAACGAGAACCCGGCGTAGACGAGACCGCGGTCGGAGTACGGCGCGGCCGCCAGCACAGCGCGCTTGAGCAGCTCGTCCTTGCCGATCTCTGCCATGAAGGCCATGCCCTCCTCGACGGTGTCGAAGGTGCGGCCCTCGAACAGATCAGGGGTCCACACCTCGTGCCCGGCGGCCCGCAGCCGCTCGGCCGCGGCCTCGACGGCGGGACGCAGACCGAACGCCGAATGGAAAAGCATGATGTTCATGCGCTCCATGGTGCCAGGGCCTCCACAGGTGTGGCGCGCCCGATCCCGGTTACCGTCGTGGCATGGAGAACGTACTGCGCCCACTGATCGTCATTGGTGGCTCGGTCGTGCTCACGCTGTTGGTGGGGTGGGCCGTCGACCGGCTGCTGCTCCGCACCGACCAGCGCCACCACGAGACGCCGTTGTGGGGTCTGCTGCGCCGCTGCCGGCTGCCGCTCCAGCTCGTGCTCTGCGCGGCGCTGCTGAGGGGCTCGTACGACAGGGCGGGCCTCACGGCGGAGCACGACGGCACCATTGGGGAAACGCTCAACCTGGTCCTGATCGGCGCCACCGCCTGGCTCGCCGTCCGGATCTCCTCGGCCATAGTCGAGTCGTCCTACGCCCGGTACGCCACCGCCCAGCGCGATCCGGCCCGGGTCCGCCGCGTGCGCACCCAGGTCACCCTGATCCAGCGCGTCGTCATCGCGGTCGTCGGCGTGGTCGCGGTGTCCGCGATGCTCCTGACGTTCCCCTCCTTCAGGGCGGCCGGGGCCTCGCTGCTGGCCTCGGCGGGCGTCCTCGGCATCGTCGCCGGTGTCGCCGCACAGTCCACGCTCGGCAACCTCTTCGCGGGCCTGCAGATCGCGTTCGGCGACATGGTGCGGATCGGGGACACCGTGGTCGTGGACGGCGAGTGGGGCACGGTCGAGGAGATCACCCTCACCTTCCTCGCCGTGCGCACCTGGGACGAGCGCCGCATCACCATGCCGGTCTCGTACTTCACGTCGAAGCCGTTCGAGAACTGGTCGCGCGGCGGCGTCCAGATGACCGGCACCGTCTTCCTCCACCTCGACCACAGCGCGCCCGTGCCCGAGATGCGCGAGAAGTTGCACGACATCCTGCGCGAGTGCGCCGCCTGGGACGGCCGCGACTGGGGCCTCGCCGTCACCGACACGACGCCCAGCACGCTGCAGGTCCGCGCCCTGGTCACCGCCAAGGACGCGGACGACATCTGGACGGTGCGGGTCACGGTCCGCGAGCAGCTCGTGCGCTGGCTGACCGACCAGCACCCGTACGCGCTCCCGCGGATCAACACGGCGACGGCCCTGGTCGCCCCGGACGAGATGGACTCGCTCCCGGAACACGTACTCAGCCGCAACGGCCGCGCTCCCCGCACAGGGCGGGGCTAGGGCCTGTCGGGCTAACGCCCAAGGAACTCCCCGCCGTTGACCTGGACGATCTGTCCGCTGACATGGCCGCCGCCCGGCGACGCCAGCCACAGCACGGTGGCCGCGATGTCCTCGGGCGTCCCGGCGCGGCCGGTCGGGATGGCGTCGACCCGGCGCCGGTAATCCGCCTCGGGCATCGACGGCCCGAAGAACTCGGTGTCCTCGATGTAGCCGGGCGCGACGGTGTTCACGGTGATGCCGCGCGGACCGAGGGCCTTGGCGAGGTCGTACGTGTACGGGTGCAGGGCCGCCTTGGCGCCGCCGTACGCGCCGGAGCCCGAGCCGCGCAGGGCGGCGATGGAGGACAGGAACACGATGCGCCCGCCCGGTGAGGTCAGGTGCTCGCGCAGCGCCTCGGTGAGCAGGACCGACGTGAGCGTATTGATACGGAAGTTGGCGTTCCAGTCGTGGGCGACGGCGTCGAGCGGATCGGAGCCCTCCGGCGCCGGGAGCGACCGGCCGCCGATCCCGCCGGCGCTGTGCACGATGACGTCGACGCTCCCGCCGAAGGCCTCGAGCGCGAAGTCGGCGGCGCCGCGCGCCCCTTCGACCGTACTCAGGTCGGCCGGGTACCTCAGGGCGCCGGATACCCCGGCCTTCTCCAGGACCTCGATCCGCCGCCCGACCAGCAGCACCCGGTCCCCCTCCGCGGCGAAGGCCTTCGCCGCCGCGAGTCCGATTCCCGTACCGCCTCCGGTGATCATCACATTGCGTGCCATGCACACGAGCCTAGAACGCCAGCCGGTCCCCGGGCCTGTCCCTAACGCAAACTGCGCACATCCAGTTTCCTGAGCACCCGGTCGACCACCTCCGGGTCGGCGCCCGCCTCGCTGCGGGCCGCGAGGACCTCGTGCCGGGCCGCCGACATCATCTCCGCCTGGATCCGGCGGACCCGCTTGATCCGGTCCATCCGCTTGGTCTGCTTCTCGCGCCGTTCGTCCGCGCCGATCTCCGGGTTGATGCGCAGGCCGATGTCGAACGCGCGGCGCAGCATTTGCTCCTGCACCTCGTCCGGCAGCTCCTCGACCTCCTCAATCTCCTTGAACCGCCGCTTCGCGGCCTTCGCGGCCCGCACCGCGAGCTGCCGCTCGAACTCCCGCTCGGCGGTGTCGTCGCTGCGCACCCCGAGCTTGCGCACCAGCCACGGCAGGCTCAGGCCCTGCAGCACCAGGGTCGCCATGATCACCCCGAACGCGAGGAAGACGAGCTCGTCCCGGTGCGGGAAGGGGGAACCGTCGTCCATCGTGAACGGAATGGCGAGGGCCAGGGCCACCGAGGCCACGCCGCGCATTCCGGCCCACCACATGACGACCGTCTCGCGCCAGCTCACCGGGATGTCCTCGTCGACATCGCGCCGCATGTGCATCCGCCGTGTCACCCACGTCATCGGCAACAGCCACAACAGCCGTACGACGATGACGACCCCGACGACCGCGGCCGCCCAGCCGAACATCTCGCCCCAGCGCCCCTCCGCGGTCCTGACGACGTTGTGCACCTCCAGGCCGATGAGGCCGAACGCGACGCCCGTGACGAGGGTGTCCACGACGTCCCAGAAGGCCCGCCCGGTGAGCCTTGTGAGCACGTCGTCGGCGTCGAAGGCGTGCTCGGCCAGGAACATGGCCGTGGTCAGGACCGCGAGCACGCCCGAACCCTTGAGCTCCTCGGCGAGTACGTACGAGGCGTAGGGGATCAGGAGCGTGAGGCCGATCTGGAGGGTGGCGTCGCCGAGATAGCCGATGAGCTTGTTGGCGATCCAGCCGAGCGCCCAGCCGACCGCGATGGCCACGACCGCCGACAGGACGAGTTCCAGCGCCGCGCGCGGCAGCGAGAAGCTGCCGCTGACGGCTGCGGCGATCGCGACGTGGTAGAGCACGATCGCGGTCACGTCGTTGAACAGGCCCTCGCCCTCCAGGATCGACACCATGCGCCGGGGCAGGCCGAGTTGGCCCGCGACGGCGGTCGCGGCGACCGGGTCGGGCGGCGCCACCAGGGCGCCGAGCGCGACGGCCGCGGCGACCGGCAGGCCCGGCACGATGGCATCGGCGACGTAGGCGACCGCGGCCGTGGTGACGAAGACCAGGGCGACGGCGAGCAGGAAGATCGGCCGTTTATTGGCCGCGAACTGGCGCCAGGACGTGCGGTGCACGGCCGCGTAGAGCAGCGGTGGCAGCACGAGCGGGAGGATGAGGTCCGGGTTGATATCGACATTCGGCACCGCCTGGATCAGCGCCAGGGCGATGCCGAGCAGGGTCATCAGGACCGGGGACGGCAGGCCGAGCCGGTCACCGAGGGGGACGGTCAGCACGGCCCCGAGCAACAGCACGAACAGCAGGGCCAATTGATCCACCGGGGACTCCGACCAGACTCGACGATCATGTGCGTTCCGGCCTCAAGAGTGCCACGCACCTCAGATCAAACCGGTCTTATCGGGTCCCGGGACCGCGATGCCGCGACGGCCTTACGGTGCCGCTGCCCTGCCGATCGCCTTCCGCATCGCGCGGTGGTCGATCCCGGCGTCGAGGAACTCTGGCCCGTACGCGACGTAGCCCAGGCGCTCGTAGAACCCCAGCGCGTGCGTCTGCGCGTGCAGGTCCACGGCGGCGAGCCCGCGCGCGCGGGCCGCGTCCTCGATGGCCCGCACCAGCGCGGCGCCGACACCGAGGCCGCGCGCCGCCTTCGTCACGGCGAGGCGCCCGAGAGCGCCGACGTCCTTCGCCCCGCCGTTCTTCACGGCGGCGGCCTCGCCCGTCAGCAGCCGGCCGGTGCCGAGCGGCTCCCCGTCCTGCCGGACGGCCAGGACGTGCACGGCCCCGGCGTCGTACGCGTCGTACTCGATGTCCTCGGGCACGCGCTGCTCGACGACGAAGACCTCCTTGCGGACGGCGAAACAGGCCTGCCGGTCCGCCTCGTCCTCGGCGACGCGCGTCACGTACGCGGGAAGGGCGGCGCTCATGCGCTCTCGGCCCTGACGCGGTCCAGGGCCGTCTGCAGATCTTCCGGGTAGGAGCTCTCGAACTCGACCCACCGGCCGTCCGCCGGGTGCTCGAAGCCGAGCCGCACCGCGTGCAGCCACTGCCGCGTGAGACCGAGCCGCTTGGCGATCGTGGGGTCCGCGCCGTACGTCAGGTCGCCGACGCACGGGTGCCGGTGCGCCGACATGTGGACGCGGATCTGGTGGGTGCGCCCCGTCTCCAGCTTGATGTCCAGGAGCGAGGCGGCACGGAAGGCCTCGATGAGGTCGTAGTGCGTGACGGAGGGCTTGCCCTCGGCGGTCACGGCCCACTTGTAGTCGTGGTTCGGGTGGCGCCCGATCGGGGCGTCGATGGTGCCACTCATGGGGTCGGGGTGGCCCTGCACCAGCGCGTGGTAGCGCTTGTCCGGGACGCGCTCCTTGAACTGGCGCTTCAGCGAGGTGTACGCCCGCTCCGACTTGGCGACGGCCATCAGCCCCGACGTGCCCACGTCGAGCCGGTGCACGATGCCCTGGCGCTCGGCGGCGCCTGACGTCGAGATCCGGTACCCGGCGGCGGCGAGGCCACCGATCACCGTCGTCCCCGTCCAGCCGGGGCTGGGGTGGGCGGCGACCCCCACGGGCTTCATGATCACGACAATGTCGTCGTCGTCGTGCACGATCTCCATGCCCTCGACGGGCTCGGCGACGATCTGCACGGGAGCGGGTGCCTGCGGCATCTCCACTTCCATCCAGGCGCCGCCGTGCACCCGCTCGGACTTGCCCACGACCGAGCCGTCCACCGCGACCTTCCCGGCGGCGGCGAGCTCGGCGGCCTTGGTGCGGGAGAAACCGAACATGCGGGAGATGGCGGCGTCTACGCGCTCGCCCTCCAGGCCTTCGGGTACGGGCAGGGTGCGGACCTCGGGAATCGTGCTCACGCATCGAGTATGCAGGAGCCCACCGACACTCCCGCACACGAGCCCCGTGACCTGGGCGTTTGCCGGACCTCCGAGGAGGCCTCAGTCTTTGTGCACGGAGCCGTCGGGGTCGATCCCGCGGAAGGACAGCACCACGATCAGGATGCCGCCGCACACGATCGCCGAGTCGGCGAGGTTGAAGACCGGGTAGTGCGCCGGCGCGATGAAGTCGACCACGGCGCCCTCGAAGACACCCGGCGCGCGGAAGATCCGGTCCGTGAGGTTGCCGAGTGCCCCGCCGAGCAGCAGGCCGAGGGCGATCGCCCAGGGCGTGCTGTAGAGCTTCTTCGCCAGCCGCGCGATGACCACGATCACCGCGGCCGCGATCAGCGTGAAGACGATCGTGAACGCCTCGCCGATGCCCCAGGCCGCACCCGGGTTCCTGATCACCTCGAGCTGCAACCAGTCACCGATGATGTGGACGGCGTCGCGGTGCTCGAGCTCCGCCACCACGATCAGCTTGCTGCCCAGGTCCAGGATGTACGCGAGTACGGCCACGGCGAACAGCACGGCGATCCGCCGCCTGCCCTTGGGCCGGTCCTGGACCTGCTCGTCGACCTCAGCGGGCCGCTCGGGCTCGGCTGCCCCCGCCTCCGGGGAATCCGGCGTACCGATGATGCGCTCCGCCTCTGCCACGTGAGTCCCTCAACCTAGTACCTGACTGAGGACGAGAGTACGTCACGCGGGCCCGCGCCCCCATGGGCCGGGGCCCCTGTTCGGCGCGGGCGCGGCGGTCGATCAGTACTGGCGCTCAGTACCGGCGCTCCTGCTTCTGCTTGCACTCGACGCAGAGGGTCGCGCGCGGGAACGCCTGCATGCGCGCCTTGCCGATCGGGTTCCCGCAGTTCTCGCAGACCCCGTAAGTCCCCGCGTCGAGACGCTCCAGCGCCCGCTCGGTCTGCTCCAGCATCTCCCGCGCGTTGGCCGCGAGCGACATCTCGTGCTCGCGGGTGATGTTCTTGGTGCCGGTGTCGGCGTCGTCGTCGCCGGCCCCGTCACCGGAGTCGCGCATCAGCCCCGCGAGGCCCTCCTCGGCGGTGGCGATCTCGCTCCCGAGCCGCAGCACCTCGGTCTGCAGCTCGGTGCGCGCCTCCTCTGCCTCCTCCGGGGTCCAGGGATCCTCGCCCGGACGGACGGCCAGCTCACCGGGTTCGGCGGTGCCGCGCGCCTTGGGAACCGCGCCCGACTTCTTGGTCGCCGTGGCCGTGCCCTGAGTCTTCTTCGCAACCACTGTCGTGGCTCCCGTCGTCTTCGCGGCCTCGGCCGCGTCCTCGGCCGCGGAGGCGACCGTCTTCTTCGCGCCCTTGCGCCTGACGCCGTTCTTCTCTTCCGCAACGGTCCCCGCGCCCTCGGCAGAGGGCTCCGCCGCTTTCCCCTCCGCCTTGGCCGCGACCTTCTTCCCGGCCCCCGCCTTCTTGACTCCCCCGGCCACCGCTTCCCCCACGCCTGCCTTCTTGGCCGCCGCTTTCGTAGCGACGACCTTCTCCGGCACCGCCTTCGCGGCCCCACCCTTCGTGGACTCCGCCTTCGAAGCCGCGCCCTCCGTGGACCCAGCCTTCGTAGCCGCGGCCTTCGCCCGTACCGCCTTCGAAGCCGCGCCCTTCTCGGGCACCGCCTTCGAAGCCGACGCCTTTTTGGCAACGACCTTCTTTGCCGCCGTCTTCCCGGCAGCGTCCTCACCGTGCGCCGCCTTCCCAGCAGGGCCCTTCACGGGCCCCGCCTTCCCAGCAGGACCCTCCTCGGACGCCGCCTTCCCAGCAGGGCCCTTCTCGGGCGCCACCTTCCCGGCAGCGCCCTCCTCGGAGGTCGCCTTCGCAGCCGCGCCCTTCTTGGGGTCCGCCTTCGTGGACCCGGCCTTCTTCGTAGGCTCCTTCTCGCCGGTCGCGCTCTTGGGCGCGGCCTTCTTCTTGCCGGTCGGCGTCTCCTTCGCGCGAGCCGAAGCCTTCGCTCCAGCCGCCGCCGAACCCTTGGCCCCGCCGGAGGCGCTGACGCCACCCGAGGCCGCCGCGCCCGTTCTTCTCCCGGACTCCGACTGCTGAACGGCGGTCTTCTTCGCCACCATGGTCGCGGCCCCTTCACAATTTGTGATCTTGCTCGCGAATCGTGCTGGGACGATAAATCGACTCCAGGCCCGCGGCAACGGGGCGCACCACAGAACCCGGCCCCGTGCGACGGTCTCGTGACCGACCCGCGACGAACCTGCAAGCGTTGTGCCCAGCTCCCCGCTTGGTAATCCGCCGGTCCCCCGTCCACCTCCGGCCCGCCCGGTGACCGGCCGGGATCGGACAGCCGGCGTATGGCCATTCGGGTCACCGGACGCACCCGCACCCCACCCGCCGGCCCCCCGCTAAAACCGGTCGGCCGCGACCTCCCCGGCGCCGTACACTGGGCGGAGCGAAAAGCGTGGATGGGGCCGAGTAGCGGCGTACGCAGCCAAGAGCGAACCGGGGACGGTGGAAGCCCGGTGGCGAGCGCGACGCGAAGATCACCCCGGAGCCGCCGGAAGAACGCCGCAGCGCACAGCCAGCGGCTGGTAGACCCGGCATCGCGACCCCAATGAGGGGGCTCACCGGAGCGCACCACGCCCCGGCGGGCCAAGGAGGGTGGTACCGCGGGAGCGCGCCGCACACGGCGCAGCAGCCTCTCGTCCCTCCGACGGAAGAAGGCAGATCCGCCGGAGGAAGACTGATGACGCAGTACCGCCAGGTGCCCGCCCAGGTCGACCTGCCCGCCCTCGAGCACGCCGTGCTCGACTTCTGGGACGAGCAGAAGATCTTCGCCAAGACCCTGGAGCAGTCCGAGGGACGCCCCGAGTGGGTGTTCTACGAGGGCCCGCCCACGGCCAACGGCATGCCGGGCGCCCACCACATCGAGGCCCGCGTCTTCAAGGACGTGTTCCCCCGGTTCCGCACGATGCGCGGCTACCACGTGGCCCGCAAGGCGGGCTGGGACTGCCACGGCCTCCCGGTGGAGCTGGCGGTCGAGAAGGAGCTCGGCTTCAGCGGCAAGAAGGACATCGAGGCGTACGGCATCGCCGAGTTCAACGCCAAGTGCCGCGAGTCCGTGACCCGGCACACCGACGCCTTCTCCGACCTGACGACCCGCATGGGTTACTGGGTGGACCTCGACGACGCGTACCGGACGATGAACCCGGAGTACGTCGACTCGGTCTGGTGGTCGCTGAAGGAGATCTTCGACAAGGGCCTCCTGGTCCAGGACCACCGCGTCGCCCCCTGGTGCCCGCGCTGCGGCACCGGTCTGTCGGACCACGAGCTGGCCCAGGGCTACGAGACGGTCGTGGACCCCTCGGTCTATGTCCGCTTCCCCCTCACCTCCGGTCCGCTGGCGGGCCGGGCCGCGCTCCTGATCTGGACGACGACCCCGTGGACCCTGGTGTCCAACACGGCGGTCGCCGCCCACCCCGACGTGACGTACGTCGTCGTCACCAATGGCGAGGAGAACCTGGTCGTCGCCGAGCCGCTCGTCGAGAAGTCGCTCGGCGAGGGCTGGGAGACGACCGGCGAGTCCTTCACCGGCGCCGAGATGGAGCGTTGGAAGTACCAACGCCCGTTCGACCTGGTGGAGTTCCCGGCCGACGCGGGCGAGGCGCACTACGTCGTCAACGCCGAGTACGTGACGACCGAGGACGGTACGGGTCTGGTCCACCAGTCCCCCGCCTTCGGTGAGGACGACCTCAAGGTCTGCCGCTCGTACGGCATGCCGGTCGTCAACCCGGTCCGCCCCGACGGCACCTTCGAGGAGGACCTGGACCTCGTAGGCGGCGTCTTCTTTAAGAAGGCCGACGAACAGCTGACCGAGGACCTTCAGAACCGCGGTCTGCTCTTCAAGCACATCCCGTACGAGCACAGCTACCCGCACTGCTGGCGCTGCCACACGGCGCTGCTCTACTACGCGCAGCCGTCCTGGTACATCCGCACCACGGCCGTCAAGGACCGTCTCCTCCAGGAGAACGAGAAGACCAACTGGTTCCCGGACACCGTCAAGCACGGCCGCTTCGGCGACTGGCTGAACAACAACATCGACTGGGCGCTGTCCCGCAACCGCTACTGGGGCACCCCGCTGCCGATCTGGCGCTGTGAGGAGAACCACCTCACCTGCGTCGGCTCGCGCGAGGAGCTCACGCGGCTGACCGGCACGGACCAGTCGGAGCTCGACCCGCACCGCCCGTACATCGACGACGTCACGTTCACCTGCACCCACGAGGGCTGCTCCCTCGAAGCGGTGCGCGTGCCCGAGGTCATCGACGCCTGGTACGACTCGGGCTCCATGCCGTTCGCGCAGTGGGGCTACCCGTACAAGAACAAGGAACTGTTCGAGTCCCGCTACCCGGCGCAGTTCATCTCCGAGGCCATCGACCAGACGCGCGGCTGGTTCTACACGCTGATGGCGATCGGCACCCTGGTCTTCGACAAGTCGTCGTACGAGAACGTGGTGTGCCTCGGCCACATCCTCGCCGAGGACGGCCGCAAGATGTCCAAGCACCTGGGCAACACGCTGGACCCGATCCCGCTGATGGACCGGCACGGCGCGGACGCGGTGCGCTGGTTCATGGCGGCCGGCGGCTCCCCGTGGGCGGCCCGGCGCGTCGGCCACGGCACCATCCAGGAGGTCGTCCGCAAGACGCTCCTCACGTACTGGAACACGGTCGCCTTCCAGGCCCTGTACGCGCGTACGTCGGGATGGGCGCCGAGCGAGGCGGACCCGGCTCCGGCCGACCGCACGGTGCTCGACCGCTGGCTGCTGTCCGAGCTGCACCAGCTCACGGCCGAGGTCACCACGTCCTTGGAGGCGTACGACACCCAGCGCGCCGGCAAGCTGCTCTCGGCGTTCGTCGACGACCTGTCCAACTGGTACGTGCGTCGCTCGCGCCGCCGCTTCTGGCAGGGCGACAAGGCCGCGCTGCGCACCCTGCACGACGTCGTGGTGACGATCACTCAGCTGATGGCGCCGCTCACGCCGTTCATCGCGGAGCGTGTGTGGCAGGACCTGGTCGTGCCGGTCACCCCGGACGCCCCGGAGTCGGTCCACCTGTCCTCGTGGCCGGAGGCCGACACGTCGGCGATCGACCCGACCCTGTCCACGCAGATGGCGCTGGTCCGCCGGCTCGTGGAGCTCGGTCGCGCCACGCGCGCGGAGTCGGGGGTCAAGACCCGCCAGCCGCTCTCGCGCGCGCTGGTCGCCGCGGCGGGCTTCGCCGGTCTCTCCCCCGAGCTCCAGGCCCAGATCACGGAGGAGCTGAACGTCTCCTCGCTGGCCTCGCTCTCGGACGTCGGCGGCAGCCTGGTGGACACGACCGCCAAGGCGAACTTCCGGGCGCTCGGCAAGCGGTTCGGCAAGCGCGTCCAGGAGGTGGCGAAGGCGGTCGCGAACGCGGACGCCGCGGCGCTGTCCCTGGCGCTGCGCGAGGGCAATGCCTCGGTGGAGGTCGACGGCGAGAAGATCGACCTCGCCCCGGATGAGGTCATCATCACGGAGACGCCGCGCGAGGGCTGGTCCGTGGCCTCGGACTCCGGCGCCACGGTGGCGCTCGACCTGGAGCTCACGGAGGAGCTGCGGCAGGCGGGCCTGGCCCGTGACGCGATCCGCCTGATCCAGGAGGCCCGCAAGAACAGCGGCCTGGACGTCGCGGACCGGATCGCCCTGTGCTGGACGTCCACGGATCCGGCGGTGATCTCGGCGCTGTCCGAGCACGCGGGTCTGATCGCCGACGAGGTCCTGGCGACGGGCTTCGCCCAGTCCGAGCCTGATGCCTCCTACGGTGACCCGTTCACCGACGAGGGCCTGAGCCTGACCTTCAGCCTCCGCAAGGCGTAGCCCCACCGGCGTCGCACCCCGGGGGCTCCGCCCCCGGACACCCGGTCCTCAATCGCCGGACGGGCTTGATTGACAAGCTCGCCCGCCATCTCAAGTCCGGCTGGGCAAATGAAGCCCCGCCGGCGATTGAGGCGCGGGGTCCGGGGCAGAGCCCCGAGGCCGGAGGACGGGCGACCGGAACAGTCCACACCCCCAAGGGGCGGTTGGCCAGAAACGTTTTTCTGGC
>NZ_JBEOVM010000022.1:0-79008 GCF_040295505.1 Streptomyces sp. NPDC002790
GGGCTTGATCTATCAAGCCCCGCCGGCGACTGAGGCGATCTTTTCAGCCCCGCCGGCGTTTGAGGCGCGGGGTCCGGGGCGGAGCCCCGTGGCCGTAACGCCGGTGCCGCGTCAGCCGACTACGCTGTCGCGCCACGCTCGGTGGAGGTCGGCGAATGTGCCGGTTCCGGCGATGAGTTTCGAGGGTGGGCCGTCCTCGATCACCTCGCCCGCCTCCATGACCAGCACCCTGTCCGCGATTTCCACCGTCGACAGGCGATGGGCGATCACGACGGCCGTACGGCCGCGCAGGACCGTGCGCATGGCGCGCTGCACCGCCCGCTCGCCGGGGATGTCGAGCGAGCTGGTCGCCTCGTCGAGGATCAGGACCGCCGGGTCCGCGAGGAGGGCACGGGCGAAGGCCACCAGCTGCCGCTGGCCCGCCGAGATCCGGCCGCCGCGCTTACGGACGTCCGTGTCGTAGCCGTCGGGGAGCGCCGCGATGAAGTCGTGGGCGCCGATGGCCTTCGCGGCCTGTTCGATCTCTTCGCGGGTCGCTTCGGGGCGGCCGATCGCGATGTTCTCCGCGACCGTCCCGGAGAACAGGAACGCCTCCTGGGTCACCATCACCACCCCGCGCCGCAGCTCCGCGTTGGACAGCTCGCGCAGGTCCACGCCGTCGAGGAGGACCTGGCCGTGCGACGGGTCGTAGAAGCGGGCCAGGAGCTTGGCCAGGGTTGATTTTCCCGCCCCCGTCGAGCCGACCACCGCCACCGTCCGGCCGGCCGGCAGCGTCAGGTCGAAGCGGGGGAGGACCTCGCCGCCCGTGCGGTAGCCGAAGGAGACCGACCGGAACTCGACCTCGCGGCCCGGTTGTTCGCCCGTCGGCTCGGGCAGCGGGCGCGGCGTGGCCGATTCCGGTACCGAGGGGACCTGCACCAGCAGGCCCGCGATCTTCTTGAGCGACGCGGCCGCGCTTTCGTACGCGTTGAGGAACATCGCCAGGCGGTCGATCGGGTCGTACAGGCGGCGGATGTAGAGCACCGCGGCCGCGAGGACGCCGAGTTCGAGCGTGCCACCCGCCACGCGGTACGCGCCCCACAGCACCATGCCCGCCACCGCCGTGTTCGCGAGGAGCCGGGAACCGATCACGTACCGCGCCATCTCCAGCATCGCCGTGCCGTTGGACCGCTCGTGCCGGCGGTTGAGCCTCGCGAAGTGCTCGTCGTTCGCGCGTTCGCGGCGGAAGGCGCGTACCGGCCGGATCCCGTTCATCGTCTCGACGAACTTCACGATGACCGCGGCGATCGCCGATGAGCGCTCCGCGTACGCCCGCGCCGCCCGCCGCCGGTACAGCGTGATCAGGACGTAGAGCGGCGCGAAGGACAGGGCGGCGACCGAGCCGATGCCGAGGTCGAGCCAGAGCAGCATCGCCGTGATGTAGATCGATCCGACGACGACGTTGACCAGTTCCTGGAGCCCTTCGCTGAGCAGTTCGCGCAGTGCCTCGACGTCTGTCGTGGCGCGTGAGATGACCCGGCCCGACGTGTACCGGTCGTGGAAGTCCACGCTCAGCGCCTGCGCGTGCCGGAAGATCCGGCCGCGCAGGTCGACCAGCACGTTCTGGCTGACGCGGGCCGAGAGCCGGACGTACGCGTACACGAAGGCGGCCGAGCCGACCGCGCACAGCAGGAAGCCCGCGCCGACCGTGATCAGCGGCCCGTAGTCGTGCGCCCGGAACGCGGGCACCGCGCTGTCGATGGCGTACGCGACGATCAGCGGCCCCGACTGTACGGCGGCCTGTTGCAGGAGCAGGGCGAGGACGGTGAGGGCGACCATGCGGCGGTGGGGCGCGAGCAGCGAGCGGAGCAGGCTGCCCGTCGCGCCCTCGGGTGTCGGCAGGTCGTCCCGGTCGAAGAGGTCGCCGGGGGAGGGGAGCCGGGTGTCCTCGGCGTCTTCGGCTTGGTCAGGGTGGTGCGGATCGCCTTGTGCGGCTGTCTTGTCGTTCGGCTTCGCGGTCGTCGTCATACGCGCTCCGTCTCCGTCTCCGCGTCCGTCCCCCCGGCGTGTTCGCCCGACATCAGGTGTCTGTACTCGGCGTTCGTGCGCAGCAGTTCGTGGTGGGTGCCCACCGCCGTGATCCGGCCCTCGGACAGCAGCGCCACGCGGTCCGCGAGCAGCACCGTGGACGGCCGGTGCGCGACCACGAGCGCCGTGCTGCCGGCGAGGACCCGGCGCAGCGCCGCCTCCACCGCGGCCTCCGTGTGCACGTCGAGCGCGGACAGCGGGTCGTCGAGGATCAGGAAGCGGGGCGTGCCCACGACGGAGCGGGCCAGGGCGAGGCGCTGGCGCTGGCCGCCGGACAGGCTCAGGCCCTGCTCACCCACCTCCGTGTCGAGGCCGTCGGGGAGGTGGTGCGTGAACCCGGCCTGTGCGACGTCGAGCGCCTGCTCCAGCTGCTCCGGCCCCGTGGCCTCGGGGGCGCCCATCAGGACGTTGTCGGCGACCGAGGCGGAGAACAGGGTGGGCTCCTCGAACGCCACGGACACCAGTTCGCGGAGCTCGGGGCGGGGCATCGTGGTGATGTCGCGGCCGTCGAGCGTGATGCGGCCCGCTGTCGCGTCGTAGAGGCGGGGGACGAGGGCGGTGAGGGTGGTTTTGCCGCAGCCCGTCTTGCCGACGAGGGCCAAGGTTTCGCCGGAGCGGATGTGGAGGTCGATGTGGGTGAGGGTGGGGGTGGAGTCCTCGGTGGCGTCCGGGTAGCGGAAGGTGACGTTTTCGAATCGCAGGCCGTCGCCTGTGTGCTGCGGCGGGGTTGCGGGCGCGGGGCTCTGCCCCGGACCCCGCTGCTCAAGCGCCGCAGGGGCTTGATGGGGCGACGCCGGATCCTCCGGATCCGCGTCCATCACCTCGAAGTACCGGCGCGTCGCCGTCGCCGCCTCCTGGCTCATCGCGAGGAGGAAGCCGATGGACTCGATGGGCCAACGCAGCGCGAGCGCCGTGGAGAGGAAGGCGACGAGCGTGCCCGCCGACAGCGAGCCGTCGGAGACCTGGATCGTGCCGATCACCAGCGCCGCCCCGAGCGCCACCTCGGGCAGCAGCGTGATCACCGTGAGGATCCCGGCGAGCAGCCGGGCCTTGAGCAGCTCCGTGCCGCGCACCTTGCCCGCCAGGTCCCGGAAGGCGCGGGCCTGGCTGCGGTGCCGGCCGAAGCCCTTGATGACGCGGATGCCGAGGACGGACTCCTCGACGACCGTCGTCAGATCGCCGACCTGGTCCTGGGCGAGGCGGGAGGCCTGCGCGTATCCGTCCTCGAACTTGTAGCAGAACGCGATCAGTGGGACGGCCGGGGCGAGCAGGACGAGGCCGAGCCCCCAGTCCTGGACGATGAGCACGGTGAGACCGGCCAGGATCGTCACCCCGTTGACGATCAGGAACGTCAGCGGGAAGGCGAGGAACATCCGCAGCACCATCAGGTCCGTCGTGCCGCGCGACAGCAACTGGCCGGAGGCCCACCGGTCGTGGAAGGAGACCGGGAGCCGCTGAAGATGCCGGTACAGATCGGCCCGCAGCGCCGCCTCCACCCCCGCGAGGGGCCGCGCCACCAGCCATCTGCGCAGCCCGAACAGGAGCGCCTCCACGATGCCGAGCGCGAGCAGCATCCCGGCGCCCAGCCACACCCCGCCCGGGTCGCGCTCGGTCACCGGACCGTCCACGATCCACTTCAGGACCAGCGGGAAGACCAGCGCCAGGCACGACGCGAGTACCGCCACGAGCGCCGCGCCCGCCCACCGCGCGCGCACCGGACGCACGTACGGCCACAGCCGCAACAGCGTCCGCACAGCGGAGAGTTGACCGGTCGCTTCTGTGGTGGCACGTGTAGTCGTCGGCATCATGGGCGAGCCTACGGATTGCCACTGACAACGCCCAGTGAGTTTCGGTCGCCCGCCGACGGTCCCGAGTCGTACCGCCCATCAACCGATCGGTTGATGCGTGCTCGAGCGCGATGGCCGATGCCCCGGCAGGGCCCGCGCGGCGACGCTTGATGCCATGACCACCACCACAGCACCGCTCATCGAGGTCGCCGGGCTGCGCAAGACGTACGCCGGGCGGGCCGTCGTCGACGGGGTGTCCTTCACCGTCGGCGAGGGCGAGATCTTCGGGATCCTCGGGCCGAACGGCGCGGGCAAGACCACCACCGTCGAATGCGTCGAGGGGCTGCGCGCGGCCGACGAGGGGCACATCCGGGTCGCCGGGCTCGACCCCGTACGCGATCACGCGCAGGTCACCGGGATCCTCGGCGCGCAGCTCCAGGAGAGCGAGATCCAGCCGAAGCTGACCGTGAAGGAGGCGCTGGAGCTGTACTCCGCCTTCTATCCCGCGCCCCTCGACTGGCGGCCGCTCGCCGACCGGCTCCGCCTGACCGACAAGCTCGGCACCCGCTTCGCGAAGCTCAGTGGCGGCCAGAAGCAGCGCCTGTTCATCGCGCTCGCCCTCGTCGGCAACCCCCGCGTCGTCGTCCTCGACGAGCTGACCACCGGGCTCGACCCGCGTTCGCGCCGCGACACCTGGGAGCTCATCGAGGAGGTGCGCGACAGCGGCGTCACCGTCCTCCTCGTCACGCACTTCATGGAGGAGGCGCAGCGGCTCTGCGACCGGATCGCCGTGATCGACCAGGGGCGGGTCGCCGCGCTCGACACCCCGGCGGGCCTGATCAGCCGGGCCGCCGGGTCGACCGTCATCTCGTTCACCCCGTCCGCGCCGCTCGACGGGCACGCGCTCGCCGGGCTCCCCGCGGTCACCGCCGTGGACCACAAGGACGGCCGGGTGACTCTCACCGGCACCGACGACACGGTCACCGCCCTCCTCACGCTGCTCGCCCGGCAGCACATCACCGCCCGTCAACTCCGGGTCTCCGACGCCACGTTGGACGACGCGTTCCTCGACCTCACGGGAGCCGGCCAGTCATGACCACCGTCACCGCGCCCACCACTGCCGCCCCCGTCGGCCGGTCGTCCGTCGACCGGGCCGTTCTCAAGGCCGAGTTCACGCTCTTTCGGCGCGAGGCCGGCAGCCTGATCGGGATCCTGCTGTTCCCCGTCGCCCTGCTCGTGATCCTCGGCTCCATCCCGTCCTTCCGGGAGGCCGACGCGGGGCTCGGCGGCATCAGGCTCGTCGACGCGTACGTCCCCGTCACCGTGCTGCTCGGCATGATCGCGGGTGGCATCCAGTCGATGCCGCCGATCATCACCGGGTACCGCGAGCGCGGCATCCTGCGCCGCATGTCGACCACGCCGGTGCGGCCGACGGCCGTCCTCGGCGCACAGATGGGCATCCACGGCGTGGCCGTCCTCGTCTCGGTCGCGGTCTGTCTCGCCGTCGGCCGGATCGCCTTCGACGTGGCGCTGCCCCAACAGATCGCCGGCTATCTGCTCGCGCTCCTCCTCTCCGTCGTCGTCTCCCTCGCCCTCGGCGCGCTGATCGCGTCCCGGGCCCGTACGACGAAGATCTCCAACGCGATCGGCTCGGTCGTCTTCTTCCCCGCGATGTTCTGCGCGGGTGTCTGGCTGCCGGTGCAGGCGATGCCGGACACCCTGGCCCACATCGTCGAGCTGACGCCGTTCGGCGCCGCGGCGCAGGCCCTGAACCAGGCCGCGGCGGGCGACTGGCCGGCCTGGTCGCACCTCCTGGTGCTCGCCGTCTGGGCCGTGGGCCTGACCGGCGTGGCCGCGCGCTGGTTCCGCTGGGAATGACCGGGGAGGCCGCTGTGGTCGCGCAGACTGAGGACATGGACGAGCGGGACCAGGTGAAGCCGGGCGTCGAGCGCGGCGGTGACGGGCGGGGCGGCGGTCGGCCCGCCGGAGGGTACGGGGCGGGCGCCGGGCCCGACGACGACCTGGCACGGCTCGACCCCGGCAGCGCCGACGTCGAGCAGCGCTGGCGTTCCTTCCACCGGTGGTCGCCGTACACCCTGCTCGCCGTCGGCACCGTGATGGCGGTGCCGACGAACGGCGCCTTCGGCCTGGACCGTGCGGACTGGTGGACGATGGCGGGGTTCGTCGCGGCCGCCGCCGTCCTGGAAGCCGTCGCCCTCCGTATCGGCCTCGCCCGCAGGGCCCCTTCGGTGACGGGCAGCGTCTACTACTGGCTGCGCTGGGCACTCGCCTTCTGCCTCACGTGGCTCAACCCGCTGTACGCGTTCTACGCCGCCGTCGGCTACTTCGGCGCCGGCCGGTTCCTGCTGCCCCGGCTGGTCAAACCGGGCCTGGCCGCGTCCGCGGTGATCCTCGCCGGATCGCAGGCGGGTGGCCTGCCCCCGCAGAACACGGCTCAGTGGGCCCTGTTCGGCGCGCTCCTCGCGGTCAACCTGGGCCTGGTCGCGGCCATGGTCCACCTGGACACGAAGGAGGGCGAGCGCTCCCTCGCCCAGGTCGCCACCATCGCGGAGCTGGAGCGCACCAACAGGGCGCTCCATGACGCGCTCGACGAGAACGCCGCGCTGCACACCCAGCTCCTCGTCCAGGCCCGCGAGGCCGGCGTCTCCGACGAGCGCCGCCGGCTCGCCGCCGAGATCCACGACACCATCGCCCAGGGCCTGACCGGGATCATCGCCCAGCTCCAGGTCGTCGCGAACACGGACGACCGGGGCCTGGCCCGCGAGCACCTCGACCGGGCCGCGGACCTCGCCCGGCACAGCCTCGGCGAGGCCCGCCGCTCCGTGCACAACCTGGCGCCCGCCGCCCTGGACGACGCGACGCTCGCCGAGGCACTGAAGAAGACCGTCGGGGACTGGTCCGCCCGTACCGGCGTGCGCGCCGACTTCACCCTCACCGGCACCGCCGAGCCGCTGCACGACGAGATCGAGGCGAGCCTGCTGCGGATCGCCGAGGAGGCGCTGTCCAACGCGGCCCGGCACGCGGCCGCCACCCGCGTCGGCGTCACCCTGTCCTTCATGGCGGGCGAGGTCACCCTCGACGTGCGCGACGACGGCCGCGGCTTCGACCCCCTCGCCGTGCCGGCCCGCTCCGGCGGCGGCGGCTTCGGCCTCGACGGGATGCGGGCCCGCGCCGAGCGGCTAGCGGGCGGCGTCACCGTCGAGTCGGAGGAAGGCGGCGGCACCGCGATCTCCGCTCACGTACCGTTGGTCCGCCATGACCAGTGACTCCGCACCTGCCGCCATCAGTCTGCTGATCGTCGACGACCACCCCGTCGTACGGGACGGCCTGCGCGGCATGTTCGAGTCGACGACCGGTTTCACGGTGCTCGGCGAGGCGGCCAACGGGGTGGAGGCGGTCGCCCGCGCCGAGGCCCTCGACCCGGACGTCGTCCTCATGGACCTGCGGATGCCGGGCGGCGGCGGCGTCGACGCGATCCGGGAGCTGGCCGCGCGCGGCGTACGGGCCCGCGTCCTGGTCCTCACCACGTACGACACGGACTCCGACACGCTGCCCGCGATCGAGGCGGGCGCCACCGGCTATCTGCTCAAGGACGCCCCGCGCGAGGAACTCTTCACGGCGGTACGGGCCGCCGCCGAGGGCCGCACGGTCCTGTCGCCCGCGGTGGCGTCCCGCCTGGTCACCGCCGTACGGACGCCCGCGGCGCCCGCCGACGAGACGCTCTCGGGCCGCGAGCGCGAGGTGCTCGTCCTGGTCGCGCGCGGCACGTCGAACCGGGAGATCGCGCGCGAGCTGTTCATCAGCGAGGCGACGGTGAAGACCCATCTCACGCACATCTACGGCAAGTTGGGCGTGAAGGACCGGGCGGCGGCGGTCGCGGTGGCGTACGACCGCAAGATTCTCGGCTGAGGCTCAGCCGATCTGGTCCGGCGTCACAGTCACCCACCGCTTGTCGGCGGTGGCCTTCTGCCCGAGTTCCTTCTGCCGCTTCACCCCGTCCGCCTTCATCCCGTTCAGCTCCTTCATGTAGCTGTCCTTGCGGTTGACCCAGACCCGGACGCCCCCGTGCGCCACGTCCACCGACCGCAGCAGCATCGGGCCGTCGCTCTTGGGTGTGTCCCCGGCCGCGAGGATCGGCTTCTTCCAGGCGTCGATGTACGTACTGATGGCGGCGGGCTTGCCCTCGTACCAGGTGGCCGGAGCCCACAGCGTCGGCGTCAACTCCCAGTTCGCCAGGGCCTTTTGGTCGAAGTTCCCCGCGGCGATCTCCTTGCGGGAGCTGGTGACATCACCCGTCTTGCGGTCCTTGAGCAGGGCGGCGACACCGAGCACGTTCTCGGGCTTCACGTCGTAGCCGTACTTCGGGTCGCCGAGCACCATGCGTACGAGGTCCTCGCTCGCGGCGCTCACCACGTACACCTCGATGCCGTGCGAGCGCAACGCGTGGTACAGCTCCCGCATGCCGTCGGAGAACACCGGCGGCTCCGCGCCGCCCGGCAGCTCGCCCTTGTACGCCAGCAACTCGTCGACGTACACCTTGAGTTGCTTGAGCGTGAACCCGGAGAAGATCTGCGCGGCCCACGGGTAGGAGACCTGGTCGTCGATCTCGCACAGCCGGTTGTAGTACTCGGTCAGGGTCTCCTTGTGCGTCGCCGTGTCCTTGAAGGGGATCACCTTCAGCGACGGGTCCATGGTGTCCCGCGTCAGGACGCCCTTCATCTCCATGAAGGGCAGCAGCGACTCCTCCAGGTCGTTGCGGTACGTCGTGTTGTCCGCGTCGAAGGTGGCGTACGCGCCCTGGTGCTCGTGCGCCGCGATCACCCGGGCGAGCTGCTTGGCCTGCGGTCTCGGCCAGTGCTTCAGTTCGGCGGCCACGGCGCGTGCGTCACCGGATGGGGCCGCGGTCGCCTCGGTCCCCGGCCACAGGGTGACGGTCGCGGTGAGGGCGGCGGCGAGGACGGCGCCCGCCGTGGCGAGCAGGAGGGGCTTCTTGCGCAGGGAGTCTGCGTTCACAAAGGTCACGGCGCGTCAGCCTAGGGGCACGGGCCCGGAATCCCCATGATCGGAATCACCGTCCGTGAACGGCATGTACGCGGCGGGTGCGGGTAGCCGCCAGGCGTCCGGCACGAGTCCGTGCCGCGTCGCATACTGGACGTCATGAGCACCGGCTCCCAGGAGTTCGTGCGCGCGACGCCACGGCCCGGCGGCCCGATCGTCTCGGCGGTCGGCTACCGCACGCGAGGCCTGCCTCCCGCGCTCCACCGCGGCCTGCCCTCCCCGTACCTCACGGTGATCTTCACCCTCGACGAGCCGGTCGTCGGCGGCCACACCCCCGAGGAGGCCATGGGCCCCGACGCGGTCCGCACGGACATCGTCGTGGGCGGGCTGCACCAGCACCCCGAGTTCATCGCCCAGTCCGGGTCCGAGGCCGGCATCCAGCTCGCGGTGCACCCCCTCGCGGCCCGCGCGCTGCTCGGGGCGCCGGCCGCCGAGCTCGCCGGGCCCGTCGCGATCGAGGGCACGGACGTGCTCGGCCGGACGGCGGCCCTCGTACGGGAGGAGCTGGCCGGGCTCGACGACTGGCGGGCTCGGTTCGACCTCGTCGCCGACTACGTGGCGACGCGGACGGCCGACGACCCGCTGGCCGGCGTACGCCCCGAGGTCGCCGAGGCGTGGACGTGGCTCGCCCGGCACCGCGGCGCGGGCACGCTGAAGGGGCTCGCCGCGCACGTCGCCCTCAGCGAACGCCGCCTCACCACCCTGTTCCGCGCCGAGACGGGCCTGAGCCCCAAGCAGGCCGCCCGCCTGATGCGCTTCCAGCACGCGAAGGCGGCCGTCGTCCGCGCGGTGGCGGCGGGCGCCCCGCCGGACCTGTCCCGCGTCGCCGCCGAGCACGGCTACTGCGACCACTCGCACCTGGTCCGCGACTTCCGCCAGTACACGGGCCTGAGCCCGACCGGCTGGCTCGCCGAGGAGTGCCGGAACATCCAAGCCGGGGGACACCACAACGGCGAAGACTCGGAGCCATGAACACCACACAGAGCACCCAGCCCAAGCCCTCCCGCGAGCCCGCCGTCTGGCCCACTCTCCAGGCGAACGACGCGCCCGCGCTCATCGACTTCCTCGTCGACACCGTCGGCTTCCTGCGCACCGCCGTCTACGAGGACGGCGACCGCGTCGCCCACGCCCAGCTCGACTGGCCCGAGGGCGGCGGGATCATGCTCGGCTCCCACAAGCCGGACGCCGAGCCCGGCACCTGGTGCGTCAAGCCGGGCAGCTTCGGCGGCTACGTCGTGACCACCCGGGTCGACGAGCTGTACGCCCGCCTCGTCGACGCGGGCGTCAAGATCCTCCGCGAGATCGAGGACCAGCCGTACGGCAGCCGCGAGTTCGCGATCACCGACCCCGAGGGCAACATGTGGTCCTTCGGCACGTACGCGGGCGAGCCCAGGCCTACGGCCTGACCTTCAGGAGCAGCACGGTCCTCGCCTCCACCGTGATCGTGGCGCCGGCCTCGTGCGGCACGGCCGGCGCCACGCCCTGTTCCTCCTCGCCGGTGTCCACCACCACCTCGTACGAACGGGCCCAGGGCTCGCCCGGCAGCACGAAGCTCTCGGCCCGGTCGCCCGCGTGCAGGATCGCAAGGAAGCTGTCGTCGCGCACCGGCTCGCCACGCGCGTCGCGGCCGGGGATGTCGCGCCCCGACAGATACATGCCGACCGTGCCGGCGGGCGCGTACCAGTCGCCCTCCGTCATCTCGGTGCCGCGCGAGGTGAACCACGCCAGGTCCCGCAGCCCGTCCACCGAGTGCGCGCGGCCGGAGAAGAAGGCGCGGCGCCGCAGCACGGGGTGCGCGTGCCGCAGCGCGACGAGCCGTGCGGTGAGCGCGAACAGCTCACGGCAGCCGGGGTCGTCGAGGAGGGACCAGTCCAGCCAGCTGATCTCGTTGTCCTGGCAGTACGCGTTGTTGTTGCCGCGCTGCGTGCGCCCGAACTCGTCGCCCGCCACCAGCATCGGCACTCCGGTCGACAGCAGCAGCGTCGTCAAGAGGTTCCGCAACTGCCGTCTGCGCAGGGCCCGTACGCCCTCGTCGTCGGTCTCGCCCTCGACGCCGCAGTTCCAGGACCGGTTGTCGTGCGTGCCGTCCCGGTTGCCCTCCCCGTTCGCCTCGTTGTGCTTGCGTTCGTACGAGACGAGGTCGCGCAGCGTGAGGCCGTCGTGGGCGGTGACGAAGTTGACCGAGGCGTACGGCCGGCGCCCGCCCCACGCGTACAGGTCGCTCGAACCGGAGAGCCGGTACCCGAGGTCCCGTACGTCGGGCAGCGCGCCGCGCCAGAAGTCGCGCACGGCGTCGCGGTAGCGGTCGTTCCACTCCGTCCACAGCGGCGGGAAGGAGCCGACCTGGTAGCCGCCCGAGCCCACGTCCCACGGCTCCGCGATCAGCTTCACCCGGCGCAGCACCGGGTCCTGCGCGATGACCGCGAGGAACGGGGAGAGCATGTCGACGTCGTGCATGGAGCGGGCGAGCGCCGCGGCGAGATCGAACCTGAACCCGTCGACCCCCATCTCCGTGACCCAGTACCTGAGCGAGTCCGTGATCAGCCTGAGCACCTGCGGCTGCACCACGTGCAGCGTGTTGCCGCAGCCCGTGTAGTCGGCGTAGCGGCGCGCGTCGTCCTGGAGGCGGTAGTAGCCGCGGTTGTCGATGCCCTTCAGGGACAGCATCGGGCCCAGCTCGCCCGCCTCCGCCGTGTGGTTGTAGACGACGTCGAGGATTACCTCGATCCCCGCGTCGTGCAGCGCCCGCACCATCCGCTTGAACTCGCCGACCTGCTGCCCGGCCGTGCCGGACGCCGCGTATCCCGCGTGCGGGGCGAAATAGCCGATGGAGTTGTAGCCCCAGTAGTTCCTCATCCCCCGCCGCAGCAGATGGTCCTCGTGCGCGAACTGGTGCACCGGCAGCAGCTCCACCGCCGTCACGCCCAGCCGCACCAGATGTTCGATCGCCGCCGGGTGCGCGAGCCCCGCATACGTACCCCTCAACTCCTCCGGAATACCCGGGTGTTGACGGGTGAAGCCGCGCATGTGCAGCTCGTAGATCACCGAGTCCGCCCAGGGCGTCTTCGGCCGCCGGTCGTCCACCCACTCGTCGCCGGACGCGTCGTCGTGCACGACCACGCCCTTCGGTACGTACGGCGCCGAGTCCCGGTCGTCGCGCACCGTGTCGGCGACGTGCTGTTCGGGCCAGTCCCGTACGTGCCCGTAGACCTCGGGCGGCAGGCCGAACTCGCCGTCCACCGCCCGTGCGTACGGGTCGAGGAGCAGCTTCGCCGGGTTCCAGCGGGCACCCGTCCACGGGTCCCAGCGGCCGTGCACCCGGAACCCGTAGCGCTGCCCCGGAAGCACTCCCGGTACGAAGCCGTGCCAGATCTCGTGCGTCAACTCGGTGAGCGCGGCCCGGCGTTCACGTCCCTCCTCGTCGAACAGGCACAGCTCGACGGAGTCGGCGCCACCCGCCCACAGGGCGAAGTTGGTGCCCGCGACCCCGTCCGGCCCGACCCGGAAGCGGGCGCCGAGCGGCACGGGCGTGCCCGGCCACACCGGCTCCAGTGGGGACACGCGCTCCCGTTCGCGGCCGGGGAGCGGGGCCGGCAGCGCTCTGCCGTTGCCCGCGCGCGGCGCGCTCTGAACTGCCTCCTGCTCGGGTGCGCTCGACACCTGACGGCCTCCCGCGGCTCCACGGCTCCTGGGCAGCGGGGCGTGCGGCGTCCCGGCCGCGCTCCCCCTGCTTCCTCTCCCTGTTCTGCCCAGAGCTTCGCTCGCACTCACGTTTCCCCGGCGGATCGGGAGGGGTTACGTGCTGGCCGAAACCGGGGCATCCTCCCCACTGTTGGGACGGAACGGTGACATCCCTGGGGATCCGTTTCCCCAGGTCGTGTGGTTACCTTTCGCAATGCGTGCGCGCGAAGGCGCGGTAGTGCGGGCCTTGGGGCAAGGCCGTGCGAGGGGAGAAGAATTTTGAACGGGCGACGACCGATATCCACGGTTCTGCTGGGGGCGGCACTCTTCCTTGTCACCGCTTGCGGTGGCGGCGGGGGCTCCGGCGACGACAAGGGGAGTTCCGGCAAGGCGGCCGCGGCTCACAAGGAGTCGCAGGCCGTGCTGAAGGTGAAGCCGAAGAACGGCGCGGACGGGGTCGCGACCAGCGGGGCCCTGAAGGTCACCGCGGACAAGGGGAAGCTGACCGAGGTGAAGGTCGCCGACACCAAGGGCAACGAGGTGCAGGGCGCGATCACCGGCGGCGGCCGGAGCTGGACCCCGGCGCGGCACCTCGCCGCGTCGACCGAGTACAAGGTGCACGCGATCGCCAAGGACAAGGCGGGCCGCGAGGCCGCCAAGGACTCCACGTTCACCACGCTCACGCCGAAGAACACGTTCATCGGCACGTTCACCCCGGAGGACGGCTCGAAGGTCGGCGTCGGCATGCCGTTCTCGATCCGCTTCTCGCGCGGCATCACCCACCCCGAGGACGTCGAGAAGGCGATTTCGGTCAAGGCCGAGCCCGATGTCCCCGTCGAGGGCCACTGGTTCGGCAACGACCGCATCGACTTCCGGCCCGAGGAGTACTGGGCGAGCGGCACGAAGGTCACCGTCAAGATGAACCTCGACGGCGTCGAGGGCCGCCCCGGCGTCTACGGCAAGCAGGCCAAGACGGTGAAGTTCACCGTCGGCCGCAGCCAGATCTCCACGGTCGACGCCAAGACGCACACGATGACGGTCGAGCGCGACGGCAAGACCATCAAGAAGATCCCGGTCACCACGGGCAAGCCGGGCTACGAGACGTGGAACGGCAAGATGGTCATCAGCGAGAGCCTGCGCGTGACCCGCATGAACGGCGAGACGGTCGGCTACGGCGGCGAGTACGACATCAAGGACGTCCCGCACGCCCAGCGTCTGACCGACTCCGGCACGTTCATCCACGGCAACTACTGGGGCGGCGGCACCTTCGGCAACGTCAACTCCAGCCACGGCTGCATCGGGCTGCGCGACGTCCGCGGCGGCTACGACAAGAAGGTCCCGGCGGCCTGGTTCTTCAACGAGTCGATGACGGGTGACGTGGTCGTGGTCAAGAACTCCCACGACAAGACGGTCGACTCGGCGAACGGCCTGAACGGCTGGAACATGTCCTGGGCGGACTGGAAGAAGTGACCAGCACCGTGGTTGCCGTTCGGGGCTCTGCCCCGGACCCCGCTCCTCAAACGCCGGAGAGGCTTGGTGGACGGTGGCCCGCAACGATCAACTGGGTACGCTGCGCCGCATGACCGTTCACCTCGAAGTAGCCGCCGGCGTGGGCACCATCCGCCTGGACCGCCCCCCGATGAACGCCCTGGACGTAGCCACCCAGGACCGCATCAAGCAACTCGCCGAAGAGGCCACGACCCGCACCGACATCCGGGCCGTGGTCCTCCGCGGCAGCGAAAAGGTGTTCGCGGCCGGCGCGGACATCAAGGAGATGCGCGACATGGACCACGCGGCGATGGTCGCGCGCTCCCGCGGCCTCCAGGACGCGTTCACCGCGGTCGCCCGCATCCCGAAGCCGGTCGTCGCCGCCGTCACCGGCTACGCACTGGGCGGCGGCTGCGAACTGGCCCTGTGCGCCGACTTCCGCATCGCCGCCGACAACGCGAAGTTCGGGCAGCCCGAGATCCTGCTCGGCCTGATCCCCGGCGCGGGCGGCACCCAGCGCCTGTCCCGCCTCGTCGGCCCGTCCAAGGCCAAGGACCTGATCTTCACGGGCCGCCAGGTGAAGGCGGAGGAGGCGCTCACCCTCGGGCTCGTCGACCGGGTGGTCCCCGCGGCCGAGGTCTTCGACGCCGCGAACGCCTGGGCCGGGCAGCTCGCCAAGGGCCCCGCGATCGCACTGCGGGCGGCGAAGGAGTCGATCGACACGGGCCTGGAGGCGGACCTGGACACGGGCCTGGCCATCGAACGCAACTGGTTCGCAGGCCTGTTCGCCACGGAGGACCGGGAGACCGGGATGCGCAGCTTCGTGGAGGAGGGCCCCGGGAAGGCGAAGTTCGCCTGACGCCGCCCCCAAGTGCCGTGCGGGCAAGCCGAGTTGATCAGTTCGCTCGTTCGGGGAGCATTATCCGAGCCTTAAGAGAACCTTAAGCGAATTCGGCCGAAGACGATCAACGGCAGCGTACGTACGGTGGGTTGTCGCAGCTCACGCGGGGTGCGAACAGCCCTGTACTGCCAACGGCATATGACTGAACGGCCCTCCGGAACGAAGCGTTCCGGGGGGCCTATTCCGTCGGAACGACCCCGCGGGGGCCGCCATGGCCCCATCATGGAGGCATGGCGGGGCTTGAGGGTGTGGAACAACCGCGGCGGCACGCAAGTGCGACCGCGGCGCGCTGGTCTCCCGCGGTCGAGGACGAACACGCCCTGAGGGCACTGGAGTTGTTCGGGAACCCGGCCGAGGCGGAGGTGTCGCTGCCGTCGCGCCCCGAGTCGGCCGCGACCGCGAGGCGGCTCACGCAGGTCGTCGTCCTGCGCCACTGGGGTCTCTCCCCGAAGATGACCGAGGACGGCGTCCTGCTCGTCTCCGAGCTGGTCGGCAACGCGGTGCGGCACACCGGGGCCCGCCACTTCGGCCTGCGCATGCTGCGCCGCCGCGGCTGGATCCGCGTCGAGGTTCGCGACCCGTCCCGCGGACTGCCCTGCCTGATGCCGGTGCAGGCGATGGACATCTCGGGCCGCGGCCTCTTCCTCGTCGACAAGCTCTCCGACCGCTGGGGCGTCGACCTGCTGCCGCGCGGCAAGACGACCTGGTTCGAAATGCGCGTCGCCGACCGCTGACCTTCGTACGCTGGGTGGCTCGAGTCCCGGGTGGCTTGAGTCTCAGACGACTTGAGTCTCGGACGGCTTGAGTCTCCACCCACTGGAAGGCCCAGACTCCTCGACATGATCGACGACGGCCCACAGCTGCTCACGATCGGACAGCTGGCCTGCCGCACCGGCCTCACGGTGCGCACCATCCGGTTCTGGTCCGACGAGGGCGTCCTGCACCCCGTGACCCGCAGCGAGGGCGGCTACCGGCTCTACGACGCCGAGTCCGTCGCCCGCCTGGAGCTGATCCGCACCCTGCGCGAGCTGGGCCTCGGCCTGGACGACGTACGGAAGATCCTCTCCGGGGAGCGGGACATCGCGTCCGTCGCCGCCGCGCACGTGACGGCGCTCGACGCGCAGATCCAGGTGCTGCGGCTCAACCGGGCGGTGCTGTCGACGGTCGCGAAACGGAACTCGAGCGCCGAGGAGATGGCCCTGATGAACAAACTGGCACGACAGTCCGCCGCCGAGCGCAAGCGGATCATGGACGAGTTCGCCGAGGAGATGCTGCACGGCCTGGACACCGTCGACCCGGCGGTCCAGGAACGGATGCGGGCGATGAGCGCCGGTCTGCCGGACGACCCGACGCCCGAGCAGGTCGACGCGTGGGTGGAGCTGGCCGAGCTGCTGCAGGACCCGGCGTTCAAGGCGCGCATGCGGCAGGCCACCGAGTACAACGCGGCGGACCGCACCCCCGAGTCCGCGGCCGGCGCCTCCATGCATTTCCTGAGCAAGCTGGTCGCACTCGCGGGCGACGCGGTGCGCAACGGCACCGACCCCGCGTCGCCCGCCGCCGAGCAGGTGCTCCAGGACCTGCTCGGCGACGCCGACCGCTCCGCAGTCCTCGACCGGCTGCTCGCCACGATGAACGACAAGGTGGCCCGCTACCGCGAACTGCTCGGCGTCCTGAAGGGCGGCGCCCCCGAGCACCCGCACCGCGAGGAGTTCGCCTGGGTACTCGCCGCACTGCGGGCGCGGACCGCCAAGTAATCTGACCCCCGTCAACACGACAGTACGAAAATCGAGGGGTGGCCCGGTGGCGGACATCGAGGAAGCACGCAAGGCGTTCGAGCGGTTCGACGCGGACGGCGACGGCTTCATCACGGCGGCCGAGTACAAGAGCGCCATGGCGCAGATGGGCGACTTCAACGTCACGGACTCCGTGGCCGAGGCCCTCATCTCCCGACAGGACGCCAACGGCGACAAGGTCCTGTCCTTCGACGAGTTCTGGGCCAACCTGAACAAGTAGGCATCCGGATCCGGTGGGGCATGCGCACGGCGCACGCCCCACCGGTGTCTCACGCCCCGGCCCTGTTCACCGCCGACAGCACCGCCCGTACGGAAGCGGCCAGCACGGACGTGTCGCGGCCCGCGCCCCACACCGGCGCCCCGTCCACACGGAGTCGCGCGAACGCGACGGTCTCGGCGTCCCGGCCCGCCGCCAGCGCGTGCTGGCCGAAATCCAGGACGTCCACGTCCCGTCCTGCCGCCGCGAGCGCGTCCGCGAAAGCCGCCAGCGGCCCGTTGCCCTTGCCCTCCAACTCCCTTACCTGACCGTCGACTTCGAGGGTGCACGCGAAGTGGTGCACGGCGCCGTCCTGCCGCACCGACCAGCCGTCGGCGAGCGCCACGGGGCCGGGGACATCCAGATACGCCGCGCGGAACAGGGCGTACAGCTCGCCCGATGTCGCCTCACGGCCGCTGTCGTCGGTGGCCTCCTGCACGAGCCGCGCGTACTCGGGCCGCAGCGCCCGCGGCAGGTCGACGCCGTGGTGCTCCTTCAGCAGATACGCCATCCCGCCCTTCCCCGACTGCGAGTTGACGCGGATCACGGCCTCGTACGTACGTCCCACATCGGCCGGGTCGATCGGCAGGTACGGCACGTCCCACGGCTCGTCCGGATGTGCGGCGCGATGCGCGAAACCCTTGGAGATGGCGTCCTGGTGGGTGCCGGAGAAGGCCGTGTAGACGAGTTCGCCGCCGTACGGATGCCGTGGATGCACCGGCAACCGGTTGCAGAACTCGACCGTCTCGCGCACCGCGTCGATGTCCGAGAAGTCGATCATCGGGTCGACGCCCTGCGCGTACAGATTCATGGCGAGCGTGACGAGGTCGACGTTCCCCGTCCGCTCGCCGTTGCCGAACAGACAGCCCTCCACGCGCTGCGCACCTGCCAGGACGGCGAGTTCGGCGCAGGCGACGCCGGTGCCGCGGTCGTTGTGCGGGTGCACGGAGAGGATGACGGACTCGCGGCGGGACAGGTGCCGGTGCATGTACTCGATCTGGTCTGCGTACACGTTCGGCGTCGAGATCTCGACAGTCGTCGGCAGATTGTGGGTGACCGGGCGCTCGGGACTCGCGTCCCACAGTTCGGTCAGCCCGTTGCAGACCTCCAGTGCGAAGTCCGGCTCGGTGAGGTTGAAGGTCTCCGGGGCGAACTGGAAGCGGATGTGCGCGTCGGGGCGGGCGTCGGCGAGGCGGGCCATGTGGGCGGCGGCCTCGCGTACGGTCCGCCGGATCTCGGCGCGTGTCATGCCGAGGACGACGTCGCGCCAGGTGGGGGAGGTGGGGATGTACAGATGCACTACGGCGCGCGGCAGCCCCTCGATGGATGCGAAGGTCCGCTCGATCAGATCCGGCTTGGCCGGGGTGAACACGACGGGGGTGACGTCGTCGGGCAGCTCGACCTCGGTGGCGATGTGCCGCACGAAGTCGAAGTCCGTCCGGCTGGCCGACGGGTAGCCGACCTCGATCTCCTTGAAGCCCATCCCGACCAGCAGATCGAAGAAGCGGTGCTTGCGGGCGGTGTCCATCGGCTCGGCGAGCGCCTGATTCCCGTCCCGCAGATCGACGGGCACCCACAGCGGCGCCGCGGCGATCTCCTTCGACGGCCAACTCCGGTCGGCGAGAGGGACGTTGGCGACCCGCTCGTGGTGCGGCCGGTAACGGTGGTACGGCATCGGGCCTGGGGTCTGCGGATTCCAGCGGTACATGGCGGCTGAGGCCTTCCTCGGTGCGGTCGTGGCGGTGGCCGACCGGCAGCACGGCACCCCGCGGCGGGGTGCCGGTCGCGTCAGGCCCCGCCGCGGCAGCCGAGAAGAAGGAGTCCGCGGAACATGCCCAGTACACTAGCCACACCTCAGGTCCTCAGACAAGTACACCTCAGACAAGTTGGTGATCCCGTGTCGTCGCCGGCCGGCCCCCTCCGCCCCAGCCCCCTCGTCGAACAGGCCGCGGAGCGCCTCCGCGCACAGATCGCCGACGGCGACTGGCCCATCGGCACCCGTCTGCCCGGCGAGACCACCCTCGCCAAGGAGCTCGGCGTGGGCCGGTCCACGGTCCGCGAGGCGGTGCGCGCGCTCACAGGCCAGGGGATGCTGCGGCCGAAGCAGGGTGCGGGCGTGTTCGTGACGGCGCTGCGCCCGGTCGAGGACTGGCCGACACGCCTGCGCCGAGCGGCGGTCGCCGACGTCTACGAAGTCCGTACGCTCCTGGAGATCCAGGCCGCGCGCCTGGCGGCCGAACGACGCACGGACGAGGATGTCGCGGCGATGCGGTCGGCGCTCGCCGCGCGCAGGGCAGCGGCGGGTGGTCCCGGTGACACGTTCGTCGACGCCGACATCGCCCTGCACGCCACGATCGTCGCGGCCGCCCGCAACCCGGTCCTCACCGACCTCTTCGCCGAGTTCGCCCCGGCCCTGCGCCAGGCCCTGATCGACCTCCTCGCCCTGGTCGACGTACGAGGAGCCGAACAGGACCACGGCGACGCGGCGCACGCGGGGCTCGTAGAGGCGGTGGCGGCGGGGGACGCCGAGGCGGCGGGGCGAGCGGCGCGGGACGAACTGGCGGCGATTCAGGGAAAGTTGGGGTAATGGGAGTCACGGGCCGACGGGTGAGGGTGAGGTCGACCCGGGGATCGGAATAGTGGGTGTGTCCTCCCGGTTCACATCCTGTGCACGTGCATGCTTCTCGCGAAACCTCCCGATCCCGAAGGGCAAGGCTCGACATGAAGATCGGCATCATCGGCGCGGGCAACATCGGCGGAAACCTCACCCGGCGCCTCACCGCCGTCGGCCACGACGTCCACGTGGCGAACTCGCGCGGCCCCCAGACCCTCACCGCCCTCGCGGAGGAGACCGGTGCCACCCCCGCCACCATCGAGGACGCGGTCCGCGACGCGAAGGTCGTGGTCGTCACCATTCCGCTCAAGGCCGTGCCGAACCTGCCCAAGGGGCTCCTGGACACGGCGGCCTCCGAGGTCGCCGTCATCGACACCGGCAACTATTACCCGCAGCAGCGCGACGGGAAGATCGCCGGAATCGAGGACGAGGGACTGACCGAGAGCCGCTGGACGGAGCGCCAACTCGGTCACCAGGTGGTCAAGGCGTTCAACGGCACCTACGCCCACGACATCCTCGACAAGCCCCGCCCGTCCGGCGACCCGCGGCGCGTCTCCCTGCCCGTCGCGAGCGACGACGCGGCCGCGAAGCAGGTCGTCGCGGCGCTCCTCGACGAGATCGGCTTCGACACCGTGGACGCCGGCGGCCAGGACGAATCCTGGCGCCAGCAGCCCGGCACCCCGGTCTACGGCCTCGCGTCCGACGCGGCGGCGGTGCGCAAGGCGCTGGACGCGGCGTCCCCGGAGCGTGCGGCGGAGTGGCGCGCCTGACCGTCGCGGGCGTCAACTCCCGTCAGACGCCGCCCGCCCACTCGTGCAGGGCGTCCTTGCTGTCGAAGTCGGCGACGTTCTTGTCGAGTGGGCTGTCCGTGTACTGGTGGATGGCCCAGTCCGCCTTGATGCGGGGCTTGCCGGCGCTGACGTAGTCGGCGATCCAGAGGCCGTCGCCGGCGTAGGACGTCGTGTCGATGTTCAGCCAGAAATTCCTGTTCGAGTACAACAGGACACGATGATTGGGCCGCAGCCGCTTCACCTCGCGGATGAACTTGTCCTTCTCCGCGTTGCTCGCGTGCGTGCCCTCGCCGGTCGTCTCCCAGTCCGCCGCCAGCAAGTCCCCCACCTTTTCGGGGGCCTTGCTCACGAAGTACTCGGCCTGCGCCGTGATGTTCCCCGGCCACAGGAAGTGGTAGAAGCCGACGACGCAGCGCGCGTCGCGGGCCCGCTTCGTCTGGGCGGCCAGGCGCGGGTTGACGTAACTACGGCCCTCCGTCGCCTTGATGAAGACGAACGACAGGCCGTCCGTGTCGAACGTGGACTGGTGCGAGCTGACGTCGATGCCACGGATCATGCGGGCCTCCAGGTCGGTGGGGCGACGAGGTCGAACCTTCATCGTCCCTGATCCGGCCCGCCGTGAGGCCCCCTTTGCGCAGAGTGATCTGCCGGTCACCGTACAGAGTCGGACGTTTCGGACATCCAAAGTCTTGGAACTCGCTTTACGTGCGCGGACGCAACTGACGGAGGCCCGGCGACTGTCTGACAGGGAGCTGAGCCCCGTTCGGGGCGTGCTGTGCAGGGCGGACTCGGAGAGTGGGGCAGGTCGGTGGAACGGCGCAGGGGCAGTGGCATAGGAGTCGCGCTGGCGACGGTCGCGGTGCTGGTGGGCGCGAGCGCCTGTGGCGGTGGCGGCACGGACAAGGCGGGCGGGGAGCCGTCGGGGAAGGCGAGTGCGAGCGCCAAACCGTCACCGGCGAAGCCCAAGGGCCCGCCGATGCTCCTGGATACGATCACTCCGCAGACCGGCACCAAGGTCGGCGTCGCCATGCCGGTCTCGGTGGTCTTCACCAACCCGGTGGCGGCGAAAGCGCGGGGAGCCGTCGAGAAGCACATGAAGGTGAGCACGTCGCAGCCGGTCGATGGCGCCTGGCACTGGTTCGGCGACAAGCGCGCCGACTGGCGCCCCAAGACGTACTGGCCCTCCGGTACGAAGGTGAAGGTCGACGCCGACATGAAGGGCGTCAGCAACGGCAACGGCCGTTACGGCGTGCACGGTTACACCCACACGTTCACGGTCGGGGACGACGTGCGTGCCGATGTCTCCGTCCCCGGTCACACCCTGAAGGTCACGAAGAACGGCAAGGCGGTACGCACGCTGTCGATCAACGCGGGCAGCGCCGAGTACCCGACCTGGAACGGCACGATGGCCGTCATCGACAAGCAGAAGAAGGTCCACATGACCTCCTGCAGCGTCGGCATCAGCTGCGACAAGGGCAGCCCGAACTATTACGACCTGACGCTGCCCTGGGACGTCCACCTCACCCAGTCCGGCACGTACGTCCACTACTCGACCGGCGACCCGAACCCGGGCAGCGGCAGCGCCCGCGGCTCGCACGGCTGCGTCCACCTGTCGATGTCCGACGCCAAGTGGTTCTACGACCAGGTGAAGCAGGGCGACCCGGTCACCATCACCGGTTCACCGCGCGCCAAGGCCCCCGCCGACAACGGCTACGCGGCCTTCAACCTGAGCTGGGACGACTGGCTCGCGGGGAGCGCGTCGGGCGCGGGGAAGTCCGCCACCCTGTAGCGACCGATGATGACGCTCAGCACAACTTCCAAGGAGACGTACGTTCGTGAACACCAGCGATGTCGAGCCCGCTGCCCCCGCGCCCACCGGCAAGGAGGCGGCGGGCCTGCCGAGCGAACGGCTACTGCTGTTCACCGACGCGGTGACCGCCATCTCCCTCACTCTGCTGGTGCTGCCTCTGGTCGACCTCGTTCCCGAGGCCGCGTCCGCGCACGAGCACGCCCGGGACGTCATCCTCGACCACCTCGACCAGATCTGGAGCTTCCTGCTGAGCTTCGCCGTGGTGGCCAGGTTCTGGTTCGCCCACCACCGGGCGTTCTCCGTGGTCGGTTCGCTCAACCGGTCCCTGTCGGTGTGGAACATGGGCTGGCTGCTGTGCATCGTGGTCCTGCCCCTGCCGACCGAAATGATCGGGTCCTTCGGGGGCGATCGGTTCGCGGCCACGTTCTACTACCTCACGCTCCTGGCGAGCATGGTGTGCCACATGGCGATGCTGAGGGTGCTGAAGGCGCACTCCGAATTGCTCGCCGACGACGGGGAGAAGTCCCGCGCCCTGGTTGCCCGGTCCTATGGCGAGTCCGTGCGCAACATCATGGCGCTGGTGCTGGCCCTCGTGGTCGCGCTCGCCGTACCCGCGCTGCAGTACTACAGCCTGGTACTCCTCGCCTCCACTCCGTGGATGGAGCGCCTGGGCGCCTGGCGCCGCTCGCGCTGAACACGCAGGGCCGCTGAGTCAGGGGCCTGCGTGTTCAGCACTCGATGATGTTCACCGCGAGCCCGCCCCGCGCCGTCTCCTTGTACTTGACGGACATGTCCGCGCCGGTGTCCCGCATCGTCTTGATGACCTTGTCCAGGGACACCTTGTGCGAGCCGTCGCCGCGCAGCGCCATCTTCGCGGCCGTGACGGCCTTGACCGCCGCCATGCCGTTTCGCTCGATGCACGGGATCTGGACGAGGCCGCCGACCGGGTCGCAGGTCAGGCCGAGGTTGTGCTCCATGCCGATCTCGGCCGCGTTCTCCACCTGCTCCGGGGAGCCGCCGAGCGCCTCGGCGAGCGCGCCCGCCGCCATCGAGCAGGCGGAGCCGACCTCGCCCTGGCAGCCGACCTCGGCGCCGGAGATGGAGGCGTTCTCCTTGAAGAGCATGCCGATCGCGCCCGCCGTGAGGAGGAGGCGGATCACGCCGTCCTCGTCGGCGCCCGGCACGAAGTTCACGTAGTAGTGCAGGACCGCCGGGATGATGCCGGCCGCGCCGTTCGTGGGGGCCGTCACGACCCGGCCGCCCGCCGCGTTCTCCTCGTTCACGGCCATCGCGTAGAGGGTGATCCACTCCATGGCGAGGGCCTTGGGGTCGCCCTCGGCGCGCAGCTTGCGGGCCGAACCCGCCGCGCGGCGGCGGACCTTGAGGCCGCCGGGCAGGATGCCCTCGTGGGACATGCCGCGGGAGACGCAGGACTGCATGACGCGCCAGATGTCGAGGAGACCCTCGCGGATCTCGTCCTCCGTACGCCAGGCCTTCTCGTTCTCCAGCATCATGGCCGGGATGGACAGGCCGGTCTCCTGCGCGAGGCGGAGCAGCTCGTCGCCGGTGCGGAAGGGGTACTTGAGTGACGTGTCGTCGGGGACGATCGGGTTCGCGCCCTCGACAGCGTCCTCGTCGACGACGAAGCCGCCGCCCACCGAGTAGTACGTCTTGGTGAGCAGTTCCTTGCCGTCGGCCTTGCCATCGGCGCCGTACGCCCACAGCGTCATGCCGTTCGCGTGGTACGGGAGGGCCTTGCGGCGGTGCAGGACGAGATCGTCGTCGTACGAGAACGGGATCTCGTGGGCGCCGAGCAGGTTGAGGCGGCCCGATTCCTTGATCGCCTCCACGCGCTCGTCGGCGTGCTCGACGTCGACCGTGCGCGGGGAGTCGCCCTCCAGGCCGAGCAGCACCGCCTTCGGGGTGCCGTGCCCGTGCCCGGTCGCGCCCAGGGAGCCGTACAGCTCGGCGTGGACGGCGGAGGTGTGGGCCAGCAGGCCCTCGTTCTTCAGGCGCCGCGCGAACATGCGGGCGGCGCGCATCGGGCCGACCGTGTGAGAGCTGGACGGGCCGATGCCGATCGAGAACAGGTCGAAGACCGAGATGGCCACGGGTTCCTCCAGGGGACGGTACAGAAGTGGTGCGGGGCACCGCGCACTGTCCAGTGTGCGCGGTGCCCCGGGGAGCGAGCCCGCTGTTACTTGCCGAGATTCGGGTACAGCGGGTGCTTGTCGGCCAGAGCGGTCACTCGGGCCTTGAGCGCCTCGGTGTCGTAGGACGGCTGGAGAGCCAGCGCGATCACGTCGGCGACCTCGCGGAAGTCCTCGGCCCGGAAGCCGCGGGTGGCGAGGGCCGGGGTGCCGATCCGCAGGCCGGAGGTGACCATCGGCGGGCGCGGGTCGTTCGGGACCGCGTTGCGGTTGACCGTGATGCCGACCTCGTGGAGGCGGTCCTCGGCCTGCTGGCCGTCGAGCTCCGAGTCGCGCAGGTCGACGAGGACCAGGTGCACGTCGGTGCCGCCGGACAGGACGTTGACGCCCGCCGCGCGGGACTCCGGGGTCGTCAGGCGCTCGGCGAGGAGCTGGGCGCCCTCGATCGTGCGGGCCTGGCGCTCCTTGAAGTCCTCCGAGGCGGCGACCTTGAAGGAGACGGCCTTGGCCGCGATCACGTGCTCCAGGGGACCGCCCTGGAAGCCCGGGAAGACCGCCGAGTTCAGCTTCTTCGCGAAGTCCTTGTTGCGGGCGAGGATGATGCCGCCGCGCGGACCGCCGAGCGTCTTGTGCGTCGTGGACGTGACGACATCGGCGTGCGGGACCGGGTTGGGGTGCAGGCCCGCGGCCACGAGGCCCGCGAAGTGCGCCATGTCGACCCAGAGCAGCGCCTCGACCTCGTCGGCGATGCGACGGAACTCGGCGAAGTCCAGCTGGCGCGGGTACGCCGACCAGCCGGCGATGATCACCTTCGGGCGGTGCTCCTTGGCGAGCCGCTCGACCTCGGCCATGTCGACCAGGCCCGCGTCGTCCACGTGGTACGGGACCACGTTGAACTGCTTGCCGGAGAAGTTCAGGCGCATGCCGTGCGTGAGGTGGCCGCCGTGCGCCAGGTCCAGGCCGAGGATCGTGTCGCCCGGCTTGGCGATGGCGAAGAGCGCGGCCTGGTTCGCGGAGGCGCCGGAGTGCGGCTGCACGTTCGCGTACTCGGCGCCGAAGAGCGCCTTCACGCGGTCGATGGCGATCTGCTCGGTGACGTCGACGTGCTCGCAGCCGCCGTAGTAGCGGCGGCCGGGGTAGCCCTCCGCGTACTTGTTGGTGAGGACCGAGCCCTGGGCCTCCATGACGGCGGCCGGGGCGAAGTTCTCCGACGCGATCATTTCGAGGGTCGACTGCTGGCGCTTCAGCTCGGCGTCGACCGCGAGGGCGACCTCGGGGTCGAGCTCGTGCAGGGATTCGTTCAGTACGGACATCAGGGGGTCAGCTCCCGGAGAACTCGGTGTACTCGTCGGCGGAGAGCAGGTCCTTCGGCTCGTCGGCCAGCCGGACCTTGAACAGCCAGCCGCCCTCGAACGGGGCCGAGTTGACGAGGGCCGGGTCGTCGACGACGTCCTGGTTGATCTCGGTGACCTCGCCGCCGACGGGGGAGTACAGGTCGGAGACCGACTTGGTCGACTCGAGCTCGCCGCAGGTCTCGCCCGCGGTCACGGTGTCACCGACCTCGGGGAGCTGGACGAACACGATGTCACCGAGCGCGTTCGCGGCGTGCTCCGTGATGCCGATCGTGGCGACGCCATCCTCGACGGCGGAGAGCCACTCGTGCTCCTTGCTGTAACGCAGCTGCTGGGGGTTGCTCATGAGGCGAATTCTCCTGTACGCGGGAAGGTGCTGGTGACAGAGGGGGCGCCGGTGCGCGGCGCGGACTACTTCTGGCGCTTGTAGAACGGCAGCGCCACGACCTCGTACGGCTCGTGCTTGCCGCGGATGTCGACACCGACCCCCGATGAAGAAGCAGCACCGGCCTCGGCGTGCGCCGGGTCCACGTACGCCATCGCGATCGGCTTGCCCAGTGTCGGGGACGGGGCGCCGGAGGTGACCTCGCCGATCACCGTGCCGTCGACGACGACGGACATCCCGGCGCGCGGGACACGGCGGCCCTCGGCGATGAGGCCGACGAGCTTGCGGGGCGGGTTGGCCTCGGCGCGCTCGGCGGCGGCGACCAGCGCGTCGTGGCCCACGAAGTCGTCCCCGTGCGAGGTCTTCTCGAACTTCACGACGCGGCCGAGACCGGCGTCGAAGGGTGTGAGGTCGGTCGTCAGCTCGTGCCCGTACAGCGGCATGCCCGCCTCCAGGCGCAGCGTGTCCCGGCAGGAAAGGCCGGCGGGGATCAGGCCGTACTCGGCGCCCGCCTCGGTCAGCGCCTGCCACAGCTTCTCGGCGTCGGCGGGGGCGACGAACAGCTCGAAGCCGTCCTCGCCGGTGTAGCCGGTGCGCGCGATGAGCGCCTGTACGCCGGCGACGGTGCCGGGCAGCCCCGCGTAGTACTTCAGGCCGTCCAGGTCCGCGTCCGTGACGGACTTCACGATCGCCGCGGAGGTCGGGCCCTGCACCGCGAGCAGCGCGTACGCGTCCCGGTCGTCGCGGACCTCGGCGTCGAAGCCGACGGCGCGCTCGGTGAGGGCGTCGAGGACGACCTGCGCGTTGCCCGCGTTCGCGACCACCATGTAGGTGGTCTCCTCCAGCCGGTACACGATCAGGTCGTCGAGGATCCCGCCGTCGGCGCGGCAGATCATGGTGTAGCGGGCGCGGCCGAGGCCGACGGAGCCGATGTTGCCGACGAGCGCGTGGTTGAGCAGGTCCGCGGCGGCGGGACCGGACACCGTGATCTCGCCCATGTGGGAGAGGTCGAAGAGGCCGGCACGCGTGCGTACCGCGTTGTGCTCGTCGCGCTCGCTGCCGTAGCGCAGCGGCATGTCCCAGCCGGCGAAGTCGGTCATCGTCGCCCCGAGTGAACGATGCAGGGCGTCAAGGGCAGTGGTGCGGCTCATGGCTGGTGTGCTCCCGGTGGCATGACGACGATGGCGGAGTCCCGCTGATCGCGCGCGGGACGTCCTCCCCATCTGTCATCGGAACCTGAGAGGTTCGCCCCGAGGGGGCTTGCACCTTGGGTGGGGGCGTCACGTCACAAAGACGCCCCACTTTTCAGATCTGCCTCGCCCGCGCGGTACGGGGCCTGAGAGATTCAAGGGAGGAACTTGCTCCTTCGGCGTCCGGGGACCCGTGGGTACCCGGAACTCTCCCGCGCGGATTCAAGCGGCCGGTATGCAGTTTGCGCGCACATCATTGCATGCCCGTCCGACAGGGAAAGCCCTTGAGTGGCATTACCTTCTCTTTACACTTGAGGGGCAAGGGTGGCGTGACCGGAACGGGGAGGACGATCACGGTGCAGAAGGCAGTGGCGGGGGCGTACGCGGTGGCGGCTTCGGCGCCGGTGGTGGCGGGGGTGCGGACCTCCGGCCGCCGCTCGGTGCGGGACCTGCGCGGCCGCCGCGGTCACACGCCGCGCCTGCTCGCCTTCGCGGCGGGCGACCTCGTCGTGCTCTCGGGCCTGCCGGGCAGCGGAAAGTCGACGCTGATGCGGCGGGCCGTGGCGGAGATCCGGATCGACTCGCAGGACACCCGCGAGCGTTGGGCCGCGCGCATGCCGCGCCACCTGCCGTACGCGCTGTACCGCCCGCTGGTCCGCGTCGCGCACTACGTGGGGCTGCGCCGGGCGATGCGCTCGGGCGTGAGCGTCGTCGTGCACGACTGCGGTACGCAGGCGTGGGTGCGCCGCTGGGTGATCCGCACGGCGCGGCGGCGCGGCGCGGCCGTCCACCTGATGCTGCTCGACGTACCGGCGGACACGGCCCTCGAGGGGCAGCGGGACCGCGGCCGCGGGGTGTCCCGGTACGCCTTCGCCCGGCACCGCAGAGCGGTGGGCGCGCTCGTCAGCTCGACGGAGCAGGGGAACCTGCCGGCCGGGATGGATTCGGCGGTGCTGCTCGACCGGGCGGCGATGGAGGCGCTGGGAGGGATCACGTTCGACGACTGACAGCGGTTAAGGTCGGCGGGCAGCAGCAGCGGGCGGAACAGCAGAGGTTGATGGCAGTCATGGAGTTCCCAGGTACCCCGGAGCCGGGGCACGATCACGCCCAGGGGCACGAGGGCGGCTACGCCCACCCCGCGCAGGGCTGGCCGGCCAACGAGCTGGAGGAGGTCCTCGCCGCGGCGCTCGGGCGGCCGGAGTCCGGCGCCCGCGTCGTCGAGGTGCTCGGCCGCAGCCACGTGTGGATCCCGCTGCCCAGGGGCGGTTCGAACGCCAGCAGGGACCTCGATCTGCCGAGCCTGGAGATCGGGGGCCAGGCCTACGTCCCCGTGTTCAGCTCCGAGCAGCAGTTCATGGCGGTCACCGGTGGCCGGATGGACTGCACCGTGGCCCCGGCCGTGGAGTTCGCGCGCGGGCTTCCGCCGCAGCTCGGCATCGCCGTGAACCCGGACGGCACGGTGGGTGTGCCGCTTCCGCCGCAGGCCGTCGCCGAGCTGGCCCGCAGTGGCCGCACGCCGCTGGACGGCCCGGCGGCGGGTGGCCGCGTGGTGCTCAGCGAGCCGGACTGGCAGGTCGACCCCATGGACTTCCTGGCCGCGGTGCGTGAGGAGTTCGAGGCGCTCGGCACGGTACTGAGCGCCCGGCGCTGCCTCGCGACCGTGGAGGACGCCGAGCCGTCCCTGTTCATCGGCGTGGAGCTGCTGGCGCAGGCCGCCGGCGCCGCGGGCGGCGCGCGGGACGTTCCGCTGGACGCGCTGGGGCGGGCGCTGGGCCGCGCGCCGGTGGCCTGGACCGTCAACCTGGTGTTCCTGGACGTGACGCAGGACCCGGTCGCGGACTGGCTGCGTACACACGTACGGCCGTTCTACGTACGAGAAGGGTGACGGCGTCCGTCAAGTCGGTGTCAGTATCGCCGCTTAAGCTGGTTTCATGACGTGACCGGTCGGCGCTTCGCTCTCCGGCCACGTGTGGGACACGGACGTATGTGAAGAGCCGAAGGGGCGGTTACGGGTGAGTGCGTCGGGCACGGCCGCGGCTGGACAAGTCGAGCACATGCTGCGCCAGGTGACGCCGGGACGCTACGACGCGTACGAGGCGCTCCTCAAGGCCCTCGCCGACCCCGCGGCCGGGCAGGTCTGGATGCTGCTCTGGCACGGCCAGGCCGGATCCCCTGACGCCCAGTACGGGAACATGGAGGTGGACGGCTTCTCGTACGCCCCGTGCGTCACCTCCGCCCAGGAGCTCTCCGCCTCCGGCTGGTCAAGGGCGTACGAGGTGGTGAGCGGGGTCGACGCGGCGCGCACGCTCTACCCGGACCAGTACGGGCTCTGGCTGAACCCGCACGCGCCGGGTGGCGGCGTCGGCATCCCGTGGCTCGACCTGCGCCGCATCGCGGGCGGCCTCGACCGGCAGCCGGCGGGCCCGCTGAGGCTCTCCGAGCCCGCGATCGAAATCCCCCAGTTCTATGCGGTGTTGACGCAGAACGCCCATCGCACGACGGCGATCCGCTCGCTGCGCCGTGCCTGGGTCCAGCCGACGCTCGGCGCGCCCTACCTGGCCATCGGCCTGGACGTCTACGACACGTCCCCGGCGTCCGTGGACGCGGTCCGGGCGATGATGCAGCAGTCCATCCCGGCGGTCCCCGAGGGCCTCCCGGTCTCCACGGTCGCGATGTCGGACGAGTACGACCCCATTGCCATGTGGCTCCGGGCCAACGCGCGGCCGTTCTACGACCGCGAGGCGCATGTCGCTCCCGCTGGCGGTGGGTACGGGTATCCGCCGCCGTACGGCGCTACGCGCTGAAAGGATGCCCTCAAACGCCGGGCGGGCTTGATTCATCCGGACGGGCTGGAACATTCCAGCCCGCCTTTGGACGAGAGGCACATCTTTTTGCGCCGGTGCCGCCCCAACTGTCCCGGTTGCGCGGCCATTCGGCCGCTTGTGGCCCAACTGCCCACCGTCCGCACCCCGTTCACCCCTCTCCGGATAACGGAACACCCCAGCCTGCATCACGTTTAGGCATCCTTTCGCTGTCAAGTCTGGTAACAGATCGCGCCCAGGTTGAAGACTCCCGCAGCAAGGGGGCTTCGCCTCTGTGTACGACGGACTGAACCACGCCGCCACAGCGGCAAGTGCGGGCCGGTCACCGCCGGTTGAGAGGGGTCCTTGCCACGATGACGGCACCATTGCACGACACGAGCGCGGAAGCGGAACCGAGCGCCCCGGTCGAGCCTGCCAAGGGAGACGGAGAGCGCAAGGTCGAGGGCCGGTCGCTCAAGCAGATCGCCTGGAACCGGCTGAAGCGCGACAAGGTCGCCCTCGGCGGTGGCATCGTTGTCGTCCTTCTGATCCTGGTCGCGGTCTTCGCTCCGCTCATCGTCAGCCTGCTCGGCCACCCGCCGAACCAGTTCCACCAGGACAAGCTGGACGAGCTGACGAACCTGCCCAAGGGCGCCCTGGGCGGCGTCAGCGCGGATCACCTCTTCGGCGTGGAGCCCAACAAGGGCCGCGACATCTTCAGCCGCATCGTCTACGGCACCCGCGTCTCGATGCTGGTCGCCTTCCTCGCCGCAGTCGTCGCCGTCGTGCTCGGCACCCTCTTCGGCATCATCGCCGGCTACTTCGGCGGCTGGGCGGACGCGGTGATCAGCCGCGTGATGGACGTGCTGCTGTCCTTCCCGCAGCTCCTTTTCATCATCTCCCTGGTCTCCGTCCTCCCCAACGACCTGCTCGGCCTCACCGGCAGCGGCGTGCGCATCATGATTCTGATCATGGTGATCGGCTTCTTCGGCTGGCCGTACATCGGCCGGATCGTGCGCGGGCAGACGCTCTCCCTGCGCGAGCGGGAGTACGTGGAGGCGGCACGCAGCCTCGGCGGCGGGCCCCGGCACATCCTCTTCCGCGAGCTGCTGCCGAACCTGGTGGCGCCCATCACCGTGTACACCACGCTGATGATCCCCACCAACATCCTCACGGAGGCGGCGCTCAGCTTCCTCGGCGCCGGTGTCCGGCCGCCGACCGCCTCGTGGGGCGGCATGCTGCGGGACGCGCTCAGCACCTACGAGCACGACCCGATGTTCATGGTCTTCCCTGGCGTGGCGATCTTCATCACCGTGCTGGCCTTCAACCTCTTCGGGGACGGCCTGCGCGACGCGCTCGACCCCAAGGGCACCCGATAGACACCCGTCAACTGCCCCTGCCGTCCTGTCAGGAGCACTCCCTGTAGGTCCCTCATGGCCCTGCGGCCGCAAGGTCAAGGACCGCGATTCCCGGAGGATGCGAGAAGAATGCCCAAAGGTTTCCAGAGTCGACGGATGACGGCGGCCGCTGCCCTCGTGGCCGCGTCGGCGCTCACCGTCACCGCCTGCGGCGGTGGCGACGACAGCGACAACAAGTCGAAGGGCGCCGGCTACAACGCCGCCATAGGCAAGATCGCCAACAAGTCGACCACAAAGGGCGGCACGCTCCGCATGGTCGCCAAGCAGGACCTGGACAGTTTCGACCCGCAGCGCGCCTACTTCGGCATGGCGTGGGACTTCATGCGCTTCTACAACCGCACCCTGGTGACGTACGACACCAAGCCGGGCGCCGCGGGCAACGCGCTGGTCCCCGACATGGCGAGCGGCATGGCCAAGGTCAGCGACGGCGGCAAGACCTACACGTACAAGCTGCGTTCCGGCCTCACCTGGGAGGACGGCTCGAAGCTGACCTCCAAGGACATCAAGTACGGCATCGAGCGCATCTGGGCCGACGACGTCATCACCGGCGGCCCGGTGTACCTGAAGCAGGTGCTCGACCCCAAGGGCGAGTACAAGGGCCCGTACAAGGACAAGTCCAAGGACAAGCTCGGCCTCAAGGCCATCGACACGCCCGACGACAACACCATCGTCTTCCATCTGCCGCAGCCCAACAGCGACTTCGAGCAGATGCTCGCCATGCCGTCCGGCTCCGCGGTGAAGCAGTCGGCGGACACCCGGGAGAAGTACACGACCAAGCCGATGGCCAACGGTCCGTACAAGGTCCAGTCGCACCAGGCGAACAAGTCGATCGTGCTGGTCCGCAACAAGGCGTGGAAGAAGTCCTCGGACCCGAACAACCCCGCGCTGCCGGACAAGATCACGGTCGCGATCAACAAGAACCTCGAAGAGAACGACAAGAACCTGATGGCCGGCCAGTACGACGTCGACCTCAACGGCACCGGCATGACCCAGTCCGGCCGGACCACCGCCGTGACGGACAACAGGGCCGACGTCGACAACATGCAGACGCCGTTCGTCCGTTACGTGGCCCTGGTCACGACGACCAAGCCGATGGACAACGTCAACTGCCGCAAGGCCGTCTTCTACGCCACCGACTTCAAGAGCCTGCAGCAGACCCGCGGCGGCGAGGTCGCGGCCGGCAAGATCGCCAACAACCCCTTCCCGAAGGCGGTTCCGGGCCACGACGACGCGTACGACCCGTACGGCGTGGTGGAGCGCAAGGGCAAGCCGGACGTGGCCAAGGCCAAGGACGCGTTGAAGAAGTGCGGCAAGCCGAGCGGCTTCTCGACCGTGCTGACCGCGCGCAGCGACCAGCCCGGTGAGGAGGACGCCGCCGAGGCGCTGCAGGAGCAGCTCGGCAAGGTCGGCATCAAGCTGACCATCGACACCTTCTCCGGTGCCGACGCCTCCTCCATCTCCGGCGACCTGAAGAAGGTCAAGGAGCGCGGCTACGGCATGACGATGAGTGGTTGGGGTCCGGACTTCAACACCGGCCAGGGCTTCGGCCAGCCGCTGTGGGACAGCCGCTTCATCCAGAAGACCGGCAACTACAACGAGTCGCAGATCGACGACCCGAAGATCGACAAGATGTTCGACAACGCGCTGAAGACGACCGACAAGGCCGAGGCGAAGAGCATCTACACCGACATGGGTCACCGGATCCTGGACGAGGCCTACTGGATGCCGTTCATCTACGAGGCCAACATCACCTGGCGCGGGCCGCGACTGACGAACGCCTACTCGGCTCCCGCCTGGAGTGGCCGCTACGACTACGCCAAGCTCGGAGTGACGAAGTAGCAGCGACCGACTCGCTGACATCCCAGCCGACACCCACCAGTCCGAAGGGCAGGTGATGGTCCCGGCAGGCGGCCGGACCCCGTAACCCGAGGTCCGGCCGCCCAGGGGCCGCGCACAGTGCTTGCTTACCTCATCCGGCGCCTGAGCGCCGTCATTGTGATGGTGCTGATCGTCCTGCTGACGACGTTCGCCATCTTCTTCCTGCTGCCGAAGTGGTCCGGGCAGGACGTCGCCACGCTCTTCGCGGGCAAGGCCACATCGCCGGAGCAGCTTGCGGGCATCCGCGTCAAGCTCGGGCTCAACGACCCGCTGCTGGTGCAGTTCTGGGACTTCGTCAGGGCGATCCCGATGGGCCGGGACTACGTCTCCGGCGGCAGTGTGACCCACTGTCCAGCGCCGTGCCTCGGCTACTCCTTCCGCACGGAGGAGCCGGTCTGGAACACCATCACCGGCGCCCTGCCGGTGACCGTGGCGCTCGCCGCGGGCGCGTGCGTCCTGTGGCTGGTCGGCGGCGTGGCCGTGGGTGTCGTCTCCGCGCTGAAGCGGGGCACCGTCTGGGACCGCAGCGCGATGATCGCCGCGCTCTCCGGCGTCTCCATGCCGATCTTCTTCACCGGCATGGTGATGATGGGCATCTTCGTCCACAGCCTGGGGCTCATCAAGATCAGCGACAGCCTGTCCAGCGACCAGTCCATCGGGACCTGGATCGAGACGCTGATCCTGCCCTGGATCGCCCTGGCCTTCCTGCAGGCGGCGATGTACGCCCGCCTCACCCGGGCCACCATGCTCGAGGTCATGGGCGAGGACTACATCCGCACCGCCCGCTCCAAGGGCCTCGGCGAACGGGCCGTCATCACCCGGCACGCCCTGCGCTCCACGATGACGCCGATCCTCACCGTCTTCGGTCTCGACCTGGGCGTCCTGATGGGCGGCGCCATCCTGACGGAGTCGACCTTCGGCCTGAAGGGCGTCGGATTCGAAGCCGTCAACGCCGTCGAGGCCAAAGACCTCCCGGTGATCCTGGGGGTCACCCTGGTCATGTCGCTGGCCATCGCCATCGCGAACCTCGTCGTCGACATGATGTACGCCGTGATCGACCCCCGAGTGAGGCTGGGATGAGCGAGCAGAGCAACACAGGGACCGTCGTGGGCGAGCCCTTCGCGGCCGACTCCCGGCCCCCGACCGCCTTCCTCGAGGTCCGTGACCTCAAGGTGCACTTCCCCACCGACGACGGCCTGGTGAAGTCCGTCGACGGCCTGAACTTCTCGTTGGAGAAGGGCCGGACCCTCGGCATCGTGGGCGAGTCCGGCTCCGGTAAGTCCGTGACCTCGCTGGGCATCATGGGCCTGCACACGGTCGGCCAGTACTCCAAGCGCCGGGCGCAGGTATCCGGCGAGATCTGGCTGGACGGGGAGGAACTGCTGTCCTCCCCGAAGGACAAGGTGCGCCGGCTGCGCGGCCGCGAGATGGCGATGATCTTCCAGGATCCGCTGTCGGCGCTGCACCCGTACTACACGATCGGCAAGCAGATCGTGGAGGCCTACCGGGTCCACCACAACGTGGACAAGAAGGTCGCGCGCAAGCGGGCCGTCGAGATGCTCGACCGCGTCGGCATCCCGCAGCCCGACAAGCGGGTCGACTCCTATCCGCACGAGTTCTCGGGCGGCATGCGCCAGCGCGCGATGATCGCGATGGCGCTGGTCAACAACCCCGAACTCCTCATCGCCGACGAGCCGACCACCGCGCTCGACGTGACGGTGCAGGCGCAGATCCTCGACCTGATCCGCGATCTGCAGAAGGAGTTCGGCTCGGCCGTCATCATGATCACGCACGACCTCGGTGTCGTCGCGGAGATGGCGGACGAGCTGCTCGTCATGTACGGCGGCCGCTGCGTGGAGCGGGGGACCGCCGAGCAGGTCTTCAGCACGCCCCAACATCCGTACACCTGGGGCCTGCTGGGCTCGATGCCGCGCATCGACCGGGACCAGGGGGAGCGGCTCACCCCGGTCAAGGGCTCCCCGCCCAGCCTCATCAACCTGCCGAGCGGCTGCGCCTTCAACCCGCGCTGCCCGTACGCGGACGTGCCCAAGGACAACATCACGCGCACCGAGCGCCCCGAACTGCGGGAAGTCGGCTCCGGACACTTCTCCGCCTGCCACATGTCGGGCGAGGAACGCGAGCGGATCTGGACCGAAGAGATTGCGCCGAAGCTGTGACGGACGCCAAAGGACCTGACACCGAGATGACGCCCTCTACGATCCCCCAGCAGGCGACGACCTCTCCGGACCCGGCGGCCGGTGAGCCGCTGCTCAAGGTCGAAGGACTGGTCAAGCACTTCCCCATCCGCAAGGGCCTGCTCAAGCGGCAGGTCGCCGCGGTGCAGGCGGTCGACGGGCTCTCCTTCGACGTCCGCGCCGGTGAGACGCTCGGCGTGGTGGGCGAGTCCGGCTGCGGCAAGTCGACCATGGGCCGGCTGATCACGCGGCTCCTTGAACCCACGGCCGGACGCGTCGAGTTCGAGGGCCAGGACATCACGCACCTGGGCACCGGCGGGATGCGGCCGCTGCGCCGCGACGTCCAGATGATCTTCCAGGACCCGTACTCGTCGCTGAACCCGCGCCACAACATCGGCGCGATCGTCGGCGCTCCGTTCCGGATCCAGGGGGTCAAGCCCGAGGGCGGCGTGCGCAAGACCGTCCAGGAACTCCTGGAGAAGGTCGGCCTCAACCCCGAGCACTACAACCGCTATCCGCACGAGTTCTCCGGCGGGCAGCGTCAACGCATCGGCATCGCGCGGGCGTTGGCGCTCAATCCGAAGCTGGTGGTGGCGGACGAGCCGGTGTCGGCGCTTGACGTCTCCATCCAGGCTCAGGTCGTGAACCTCCTTGACGACCTCCAGGACGAGCTCGGCCTCACGTACGTGATCATCGCGCACGACCTCTCGGTCATCCGGCACGTCTCGGACCGGATCGCGGTCATGTACCTCGGCAAGATCGTCGAGTTGGCGGACCGCGACGACCTCTACTCGAAGCCGATGCACCCGTACACGAAGGCGCTGCTCTCGGCGGTGCCGGTGCCGGACCCCAAGCGGCGCGGCGTGAAGTCGGAACGCATCCTGCTGCGCGGCGACGTCCCGTCACCGATCGATCCGCCCACCGGGTGCCGGTTCCATACGCGGTGCTGGAAGGCGACGGAGCTCTGCAAGACGACCGAGCCCCCGCTCATCCCGCTCGCCACGGCCCACCAGGTGGCGTGCCACCACCCGGAGAACGCGGCGGACCAGGCGCCGGAGGACTCCACGCTCCTCCAGGTGGCGAAGGAGGCGATCGACGTGATCACGGTCCCGGAACCCACACCCCCCAAGGACTGAAAAGACCGGGGCTCCGCCCCGCACCCCGCTGCGGCGATTGGTATTTCCAGCCCCGCCGGCGATTGAGGCGCGGGGTCCGGGGCGGAGCCCCGTGGCGTAGGACCGGTGCCGCGTGCCGGGCGCAACCCGTTCCCGCGCAAATGGCCCGATGGGGTCATGTACACGCCGACCGCCGAGCGGCAGAGTTCCGCTGTCCGTTACACCGGAACCCGCTCGAAGGGACGCCCATGGCCCTCTCCCGTTCGGCACGCCTGGCCGCGCTCACCGTAGCCGCCGCCTCCTTCTGCCTGATAGCCGCCGGCCCCGCCCCCACCCCCGGCTCCGACGGCATCGGCGACCCGTACTTCCCCCAGCTCGGCAACGGCGGCTTCGACGCCCGCCACTACGCCCTCGACGTCGCGTACAACCCCGACACCGACCGCCTCGACGGCCGTACGACCCTCACCGCGCGCGCCACCCAGAACCTCTCCGCCTTCGACCTCGACCTGCAGAAGCTGACCGTCACCAAGGTCGAAGTGAACGGCAGACGCGCCGAGTTCACCCGCAGCGGCGACGAACTGCGCGTCACACCGCGTGCCTCGCTCCACAAGGGCAAGACCTTCACCACGACCGTCACCTACGGCGGCGTGCCCGAGCCCCTCAGCGGCCCCATCGTCTTCGGCTCCGACTACGGCTGGATGAAGACGGCGGACGGCGTCTTCGTCGCGTGCGAGCCGAACGCCGCCTCCACCTGGTTCCCGTCCAGCGACCACCCGTCGGACAAGGCCACGTACGACATCCGTATCAAGGCCCCGAAGGGTCTGACCGGTGTCTCCAACGGCCGCCTTGTCGACACGTACGACACCGACAAGGGCAAGCAGACCGTCCATCACTGGCGCGAGTCGAAGCCCATGGCGACGTATCTCGCGACCGCCAGCATCGGCAAGTTCGACGTGAAGAGCGGTAAGACGCCCGCCGGAACCCCCATCTACGTAGCCATCGACCCGGTCCTCGCCAACAGCAACAACGTCGACGTGTACGCGGTGACCGCCGAGGCCACCGATTACTGGTCGCGGGTCTTCGGCCCGTACCCCTTCGAGGAGACGGGCGCGGTCGTCGACGACATGCCGCAGGCCGGATTCTCGCTGGAGACCCAGTCCAAGCCCAGCTACTCCGCCGTCCGCTCCGAGTCGACGATCGTGCACGAGCTGGCCCACCAATGGTTCGGCGACTCGGTCTCCGTCGATCAGTGGAAGGACATCTGGCTCAACGAGGGCTTCGCCACGTACGCCCAGTGGCTGTGGACCGAGCACAAGGGCGGCGCCTCGGCCCACGACTCCTTCCTCGCGGGCTACAACTCCCGCCCGGCGGACTCCACCTTCTGGCAGGTGAAGGTCGGCGACCCGCAGCGCGACACGATGTTCGCCTCCGCCGTCTACCAACGCGGCGCGATGACGCTCCAGATGCTGCGCGAGCGCATCGGCGACAAGGCGTTCTTCAAGCTGCTGCCGAAGTGGACGCAGGCGAACCGGTACGGCAACGCCCGGACGTCCGACTTCATCGCCCTCGCCGAAAGGGTCTCCGGCAAGCAGCTCGACAACCTCTTCGACACCTGGCTGTTCACCACGGGCAAGCCGAGTCTGTAGCAGCGCCCCCGACAGGTAAGAATGTCGGGTGCTTGAGGAACTGTTCACGCCCTCCGTCCAGCATTGGCTCGACCTCATCGGGATCTTCGTCTTCGCGATCTCCGGTGCCCTGATGGCCGTCCGTAAGAACTGGGACGTCTTCGGGATCGCCGCGCTCGCCGAGGTCACCGCGCTGGGCGGAGGCGTGTTCCGCGACCTGGTCATCGGCGCCGTGCCACCGGCCGCGTTCGTCGACCTCGGCTATTTCGTCACGCCGCTGATCGCCGCCGCGCTCGTCTTCTTCCTGCACCCGGAGGTCGAGCGCACCCAGACGGCGGTGAACGTCTTCGACGCGGCGGGCCTCGGCCTGTTCTGCGTCACGGGCACGACGAAGGCGTACGACCACGGGCTCGGGCTCACCGCGTCCGCGGCGCTCGGCCTCGCCACCGCGGTCGGCGGCGGTGTGCTGCGCGACATCATCGCCAACGAGGTGCCGTCCCTCGTGCGCTGGGACCGCGACCTGTACGCGGTGCCCGCCATGGTCGGCGCCGGGATCGTCGCCCTGTGCATCCACCTCGACGCCCTGGGCCCCATCACCAGCACCCTCGCGGCCCTCACCGCGTTCGTTCTGCGACTGCTCGCGATGCGCTACCACTGGCGGGCGCCGCGCGCGTGGAACCGCAGGTCCGCCGGGGTGGAAGTGACCGAGGAGACTCCGTAGTCAAGGGTTGATGATTGGTGCAAGCTACCGCTTAGTAATTTCCTGTTGTACGTTTCCGTGTATGGCAGACGCAGTATCCACGCAGAGTCGCCCGGCCGTCATCGGCGACAGCGAGTTCGACCGCGACACCGCCGTCACCCGGCGCGCGGGCGAACCCGGTGTCTACGACATCGACCTCTCCGCGGGCTGGACGATCATCAACGCCCTCAACGGCGGCTACCTCCTCGCCGTGCTCGGCCGCGCTCTCGCGGACGCCTTGCCGCACGACGACCCGTTCACGGTGTCGGCGCACTACCTGACCGCGTCGGCGCCGGGCCCCGCCGTGATCAGGACCGATGTGGCCCGCTCCGGTCGCACCCTCTCCACCGGCCAGGCCTCCCTGTTCCAGTACGCGGAGGACGGCAGCGAGGTCGAGCGGATCCGGGTCATCGCCGGCTACGGCGACTTGAGCTCGCTCCCCGACGACGTGCGCACGAGCGCCGAGCCGCCCGTCATGCCGCCTGCCGAACAGTGCTTCGGTGCGGGCGACGCACCCGAGGGCGCGCCGCCCGTGCCCGGCAGCTCCGCGATCTCCGACCGGCTGGACCTGAAGCTCGACCCGGCCACGCTGGGCTGGGCGCTCGGCGCGCCGTCCGGCAAGGGCGAGATGCGTGCCTGGTTCGGCCTCGCCGACGGCCGCGACATGGACCCGCTGTCGCTGCTGCTCGCGGTGGACGCGCTGCCGCCGACCGCCTTCGAGATGGGCCTCAAGGGCTGGGTACCGACGGTCGAGCTGACCGTCCACGTACGCTGCCGCCCGGCTCCGGGCCCCGTCCGGGTGTCGATCGCGACGCGCAACCTGGCCGGCGGCTTCCTGGAGGAGGACGCCGAAATCTGGGACACGCAGGACCGCCTGGTGGCCCAATCCCGCCAACTCGCCCGCGTACGCCTCGACTGACCCCATCAAGCCCCGCCGGCGATTGAGGCGCGGGGTCCGGGGCGGAGCCCCGAGTCTTCACCCCGCGGGGGCCTCACGCAGGAACTCCCCGAGCACGGCGGCGAGTTCGGCGGGCGCATCCTCCTGGACCAGATGCCCCGCGCCCGCGATCACGCACAGCTCCGCGCCGCGGATCAGCTCCACCAGCTCGTACCCCCGCGCGACCGGGATCCAGGTGTCCTCGGCACCCCAGCAGACGAGCACGGGCAGGTCCAACTCCCCGTACCGGCCCTGGATGTCGTCCGTGCCGTCGTGCGGAGCGTTCTGCGCGATCTGCCGGTAGAAGGAGTCCTTCCCGGCCTCGGTCAGCCAGGGCGCGACCACGCGCGCGTGCGTGTCCGGGTGCAGCCCGTGGTGGCTGCCGGAGGCGATGTAGCGGTGCACGAGCGCCTCGTGGAGATCGGGCGGCAGCTGCCGGAACACGTCGGAGTGGTCACCGAGCAGCCGGTACGTGGGGGAGCCCCACGGCCGGATCGCCACCGGGTCGACCAGGGCGAGGCGCGCGTACGCGGCGCCGTGCACCAGGTGTGCGCGCAGCGCGATGCAGCCGCCGAAGTCGTGGCCGATCACCGCGGGTTGCCCGTCGCCGAGGCCCCAGTGGTCGAGCAGCTCGGTCAGGATGCAGGCCTGGGCGTCGAGCGAGAGGTCCTGACCCGGACCCGTCTCCGAGACGCCGTAGCCGGGCAGGTCCCATACGTAGACGCGGTGTTGACGCGCGAGCGCACCGGCCGGCGCCCGCCACACGTACGACGAGAACGGCGTGCCGTGGACGAGGACAACGGGCGGCGCGTCCTTCGGCCCGAGTGCCGCCCAGCGGATCTCACCGGACGAGCTCGAGAAGCTTCGGTCGAGGTTCCATTCGGCTGCTGTCATGACCGTAACGCTAGTAGCTCATGACATGTCGAGCCAGTGCTTTCGGCCGACGCTCACCAGGCGCAGCTGTCGCTCGGCCCGGTCCGCGACCCGCTCGAACTCCTCGGGGTCCGTCGCGAGCAGCAGCGATGCCGTCGCCAGCATGTGGTCGACGTACAGATTCGCCAGCATCTTCAGGTCCTCCTGGCTCCACCCCGCCGCGTCGGGGTCGTGGCGGAGCGCCTCCCGCACCTCGTCCGCGAACTGCGCGAGCTGCTCGCCGATCGCCTCCCGCACCGGCTGTACGCCACCGTGCCGCTCGCGCGCGATGAAGCGGACGTGTGCGGGGTACGCGTGCACGTGACGGGTGATCAGCTCGATGGTGCGCGTGATGCGTTCGTCGCTGTTCCACGTCGCCGTCAACGCGTCGCGGATCACCGTGTGCAGACTGTCGAGCGCCTCCTCGACCAGGGCCACCCCGAGGTCGGCCGTGCTGTCGAAGTGCCGGTAGAACGCGGTCGGGGTCACGCCTACGGCGCGCGTCACCTCGCGCAGGCCGAGGCTGCTGAGGCTCTGGTCCTCCAGCAGCCCCAACGCAGCGTCCAGGAGTGCCTGTCGGGTCTTCTGTTTCTGCGCCTGTCGGGTGCCCGGGGTGTGACTCATGTCATCCAGTTAACAACTGTTCTCTGTAATGAGGAAGTCGCGCCGCGAGTTAGACTGGGCAGTCAGTGAACAGTTGTAATCCAACTTTTCGAGAGGCCTCCATGCTGTTCCTCGTAGCGGCCCTCCTGCTGCTGGGCTTCGCGCTCGGCACCGTGGCCCACGCCCCGCTGTCCATCACGCTCGTCGCGGCCGCCGTCATCGGCGTCTGGCTGGCCGTCTTCGCGGCCCGCGAGCGCCACGCGCGCCGCCGGCACCAGCACTGAACCGTCAGCAGTTCACGTTCTCAGGGGGTATCACCATGCAACTCACCGCAGAACCGCGGACGACGTCCCGGCCCCAGGCCCGTCCCACCCGACGGCGTGACGCCGACGGCATGGCCGTCGCCTCGTTCGTCCTCGGCCTGGTCGGACTGCTCGTCATGAACGTCTTCCTCGGCCCCGTCTCGATCGTCCTCGCGTCCGTCGCCCTGTGGCGCGGCACCGAGCGGCGCGGCCGCGCCTTTCTCGGCCTCGGTCTCGGCGTCGCCGACCTCGTCGTGCTCGGCGCCCTGATCGCCGCCGACGGCACGATGTCCTGGAGCATCACGGGCTGACCGTCGGGCGCGCACGGGGGCGCGCTTGGGGGCTTGCGCGGGAGCTCGTACGGGGGTCCGTGCGGGGGCTCGTAGAATCGAGCCCACCATGGCATACCTCGACCACGCCGCGACCACTCCGATGCTCCCGGAGGCGGTCGAGGTGATGACCGCCCAGCTCGCCGTCACCGGCAACGCCTCGTCCCTGCACGCCGCGGGGCGCCGCGCCCGCCGCACCGTCGAGGAGTCCCGCGAGACCCTCGCCGAGTCGCTCGGCGCCCGGCCCAGCGAGGTCGTGTTCACCGCCGGCGGCACCGAGGCCGACAACCTCGCCGTCAAGGGCCTGTACTGGGCGCGCCGCGCGGCCGATCCGGCCCGCACCCGCGTCCTCGCCAGCCCCGTCGAGCACCATGCCGTGCTCGACGCGGTGCACTGGCTCGCCGAGCATGAGGGCGCGACCGTGGAGTACCTGCCGGTCGACGCGTACGGGCGGGTGCACCCGGACGCGCTGCGGGAAGCGATCGCGCGCAACCCCGACGACCTCGCGCTCGCCACGGTCATGTGGGCCAACAACGAGATCGGCACGATCCAGCCGGTGCGTGAACTGGCCGACGTGGCAGGGGAGTTCGACATCCCGCTGCACGCCGACGCGGTGCAGGCCTACGGGCAGATCCCGGTCGACTTCGCCGCCTCCGGCCTCGCCGCGATGACCGTGTCGGGCCACAAGGTCGGCGGTCCCTACGGCATCGGCGCCCTCCTCCTCGGCCGCGAGTACACCCCCGTCCCCGTGCTGCACGGCGGCGGGCAGGAGCGGCACGTCCGCTCCGGCACCCTCGACGTCCCCGCGATCGCGGCCTTCGCCACGGCAGGCCGGATCGCGACCGAGCAGCGCGAGTGGTTCGCCCGCGAGATCGGCGCGCTCCGGGACGCCCTGGTCGCGGCGGTCCGGTCGGCCGCTCCCGAGGCGATCCTCGGCGGCGACCCGGAGCCCGGCGGCCGACTGCCCGCCAACGCCCACTTCACCTTCCCCGGCTGCGAGGGCGACTCGCTGCTGCTTCTCCTGGACGCGCAGGGCATCGAGTGCTCCACGGGCTCGGCCTGCACCGCGGGCGTGGCCCAGCCCAGCCACGTCCTGCTCGCCACCGGCACGGACCCGGACCTGGCACGCGGCACGCTCCGCTTCTCCCTCGGCCACACCACGACGAAGGCCGACGTGGAAGCGGTGGCGAAGGCGATCGGCCCCGTGGTGGAGCGGGCGAGGTCGGCGGGACTCACGTAGGGCCTGTCGCGTCCGGAAGGGGCTACGCCTTGGCGGACCCGGCCCGCTTGTACGCCGCCTTCACCAGGGGTATGTACCGGTCCCAGTCCCAGTGCGGCCCCGGATCGGTGTGGTCCGTGCCCGGCACCTCGACGTGCCCGATGATGTGCTTCCGGTCGACCGGTATGTCGTAGCGCCTGCAAATCCGGGCGGTGAGCCGGGCGGATGCTTCGTACATCTCGTCCGTGAAGTCCTCGGGCCGGTCCACGAAGCCCTCGTGCTCGATGCCGACACTGCGCTCGTTGTAGTCCTTGTTCCCGGCGTGGAACGCGACGTCCAACTCCCGGATCATCTGCGCGATGTGCCCGTCCTGCCGGACGACATAGTGGGCTGCCGCCCCGTGCCACGGATCCTTGAAGACCTTCAGCGTGCCCTGGTAGCTGCCCTGGGTGACGTGAATGATGACCCGGTCGACGGAGTAGTCGGAGGGGCGGTCCGCACGCCGCCAGTTCGCCGACGCCGCTGCCACCCACTCCGCGCCCTTGAAGTCCACCACGCCGGCCTCGCGCGGCTTGTCGACGCCCGGCATCTGCCACCACATGCGGGCGAGATCGCCGCGCGCCAGCAGCCCGACGCCCACGGCCGACGCGGCCCCGCCGATGAGCAAGGTCCGCCGGCTGACACCACGATCACGGTCCCCGCCGCGGCCCTTCCCGGACCCGGCTCCCTGCTTCCCCATAAGTCGCCCCCGTCAGTGCCGTACGAGATCCACAACGCATATCCGAGCGATTCGGTTCCCGCGGGCCCTTACCCTGTTAGTGCTATGACTTCGCAGACTCCGCAGCGCTCCGCGGGCCCCGAGCAGGCGGCCCGACCCCTCCGTGTCCTCGCCGCCATGTCCGGCGGCGTGGATTCCGCCGTCGCAGCGGCCCGCGCCGCAGAGGCGGGCCACGACGTGACAGGCGTGCATCTCGCGCTCTCGGCGAACCCCCAATCGTTCCGAACGGGAGCCCGCGGCTGCTGCACCATCGAGGACTCCCGTGACGCGCGCCGCGCGGCCGACGTCATCGGCATCCCGTTCTACGTCTGGGACCTCGCCGACCGCTTCCGTGAGGACGTGGTGGAGGACTTCATCGCGGAGTACGAGGCCGGCCGCACGCCGAACCCGTGCCTGCGCTGCAACGAGAAGATCAAGTTCGCCGCGCTCCTCGACAAGGCCCTCGCCCTCGGCTTCGACGCGGTCTGCACGGGCCACTACGCGCAGGTGATCGTCAACGACAACGGCGACCGCGAGCTGCACCGCGCCGCCGACATGGCCAAGGACCAGTCGTACGTGCTCGGAGTCCTGGACGACCGCCAGCTCGCCCACGCGATGTTCCCGCTCGGCGACACGGAGACGACCAAGGAAGAGATCCGCGCCGAGGCGGAGCGCCGCGACCTCGCGGTCGCCAAGAAGCCCGACTCCCACGACATCTGCTTCATCGCCGACGGCGACACCCAGGGCTTCCTCGCGGACCGGCTCGGCAAGGCGGAAGGCGACATCGTCGACGAGTCGGGCGACAAGCTCGGCACCCACGAGGGCGCCTTCGGCTACACCATCGGCCAGCGCAAGGGCCTGCGCATCGGCAGGCCCGCCCCCGACGGCAAGCCGCGCTACGTCCTGGACATCTCCCCGGTGGACAACACGGTGACGGTGGGCCCGGTGGAGGCCCTCGACGTCACCGCGCTCACGGCCCTCAAGCCCCGCTGGTGCGGCGCCGCCCCGACAGGACCCGGCACGTACACGGCCCAACTCCGCGCCCACGGCGGCGAGACCGAGGTCTCGGCGGAGCTGTCGGGCGGCGAACTCCAGGTCCGCTTCACGGAGGCCGTCCGCGGCGTCGCCCCCGGCCAGGCGATCGTGCTGTACGACGGCACGCGCGTGGTGGGCTCGGCGACGATCGCCACTACGGAGCGGGTCACTGCCGGGGTCTGAGCCGGGGCTTCAGCCCCGGGCCTGCATGTAGTACTGCAGTACGGCGCTCAGCTGACCGCACCACTCGGACGCCTGCGCCTTCTTCCGGGCCTGCACCGCGCACGTGTAGACGGCGCCGTCCACCATCGCCGCCGTGACGAACACCCCGGACGGCATCGGCTGGAAGTTCGCCGTCTGTACGTGCGTCCACGGCAGGTCGATGGCGTGCGGCCCCTGCTCGAAGTGCAGCCCGTCCACGTCCACGACCACGCCGTTGTGCTGGTCGGCAGCCACGAAATCCGGCCCGGCGGGCCCCGCCGGGGGAGCGGGTGGCGTGGGCGCGAACTGCGGCGGATGGGCGGGCGGCGGCGGGGCCGCGGGCGGGTGCGGCGGCGGTGCGGGCGCGAACGGCGGCGGGGGACCGCCGAACCCTCCCGCCGGAACGTCCTGCTGCCCGTCTCCGTGAGTCATGTCGCCTCACCCTCCGCCTTACGCCGTGTACCTCCTCCTCATTCGACCACGCGCGCGTGGCTACGCGGCGTCGACCTGCGTCTCGTAGAAGCACAGGTGGTCCTTGATGGCGGCCACCTCGGCCTTTGGCTCCGGATACGCCCAGACCAGGTCCCGCGCGTCGGGCAGCGACCAGTAGGAGGCGTCGCCCTTGAAGGGGCAGTGCGTAGTCGTGTTCGAGGGCGTAAGCAGATCGGTCCGTACGTCCTGTGGCGGCAGGTAGTACCGCACCGGACAGCCGGTCTCCTTCAGGACGAGCGGGCGTGCGCTCTCGGCGAGCACCTGCCCTTCGTGGACGACCCGCACGCGCTGCGAGCCCTGCTCGACGGTGATCGTGTGTCCTTGAGTCATACGTGTGTCAGCGCTCACAGTGGGCGAGTTCTTCCCGGCGGCACCGGACCGTACGGTAGATGGCATGAACATCTGCGTCTTCCTCTCCGCCGCCGACCTCGACGAGCGCTACACGCGACCTGCCCGTGAATTCGCCGAGCTGCTCGGCAAGGGCGGGCACACGCTGGTGTGGGGCGGTTCGGAGAGCGGGCTCATGAAGGTCGTCGCCGACGGAGTGGCGCAGGCCGGCGGGCGGCTCACCGGCGTGTCCGTGGACTTCCTCGCGGCGAAGGCGCGCGTCGTCGCCGAGCCCGACCAGATGGTGATCGCGGGGGACCTCGCGGAGCGCAAGGCGCTGCTCCTGGAGAAGTCCGACGCCGTCGTGGTCATGGTGGGTGGCACCGGCACGCTCGACGAGGCCACCGAGATCCTCGAGCTGAAGAAGCACGGCAGGACCGACAAGCCGATCGTGCTGCTCAACTCCGCGGGCTTCTACGACGGCCTGAAGGAGCAGTTCCGGCGCATGGAGGACGAGGGTTTCCTCCCGATCCCCCTCACTGACCTCGTGTTCTTCGCCGAGGAGCCGGTCGGGGCGATGGCCTACCTGGAGGAGTCGCAGGGCGTCGAGTAGTGCGAGCATGGCGGGCATGGCTACACATGTGATCACCGGCGCCGGTTCCGGAATCGGCGCCGCCGTCGCCCGCCGACTCCACGAGCGCGGCGACGAAATCTACCTCCACGCGCGCGACGCGGGCCGCGCCAAGGAGCTCGCCGCCGAGTTCCCCGGCGCGAGCACGCTCGTCGGCGACCTCGCGGACCCGGACAAGCTGTCCTGGGCCTTCTCGCACCAGACGCTGCCCGACCGGGTCGACTCGCTGCTGCACATCGCCGGCGTCGTCGACCTGGGCAAGGTCGGGGAGCTCACCCCGAAGTCGTGGCGCAACCAGCTCAACGTCAATCTCGTCGCCCCGGCCGAGCTGACCCGCCACTTCCTGCCCCAACTCCGCGTCGCCCAGGGCCACGTGGTCTTCGTGAACTCGGGCTCCGGCCTCAACGCCCACGCGGGCTGGTCCGCGTACGGCGCCTCCAAGCACGGCCTGAAGGGCCTCGCGGACGCGCTGCGCGAGGAGGAGCACGGCAACGGCGTGCGCGTCACCTCCGTCTACCCGGGCCGCACCGCGAGCGCCATGCAGGCCAAGGTGCACCAGCAGGAGGGCAAGGAGTACGACCCGGAGCGCTGGATCGACCCCGAGTCGATCGCCACGACGATCCTCATGGCGATCGACCTGCCGCGTGACGCCGAGGTCAACGACCTGACGGTGCGCCCCGGCCGCTGACGTCGCCGCACTGCCGGCCACGGTCGTTACGTACCCTTCCGGGGTGAGCGCTGCATTCTCCCGGGGGGCGACCCCCGGACCCCCAGCCGACAAGCATGTCGGCCAGAGCGACCGGGATCGTCATCGCGTGGAAAACGTCAGTGAACAGAGCGACTTCAAGTGGGGGCCGGCCACGGGCGTCGGTTCGATGCCCGGTGGCGATGCCCGTGAGGCCGCCAAGACCGTGACCGGCAGTTTCGAGGGCCCGGAGCAGGGGATGCCGTTCCTCGCCGAGCTGCCCGCGCGCGGACCGGGCGCCGACATGATCGGCCGTACGGCCGGGATGCTGGTCGACCTCTACGCACGCGTGGAGCCGAGCGGCTGGCGGATCGGCGACCGGCCGGGCCGGGACACCAAGCGCGCGAGGTCCTGGCTCGGCGAGGACCTCGACGCGCTCGAGGAATTCACGCAGGGGTACGAGGGGCCGCTGAAGGTTCAGGCGGTCGGGCCGTGGACCCTCGCCGCCGCACTGGAGTTGAGGAACGGGCAGGCCGCGCTCTCCGACCTCGGCGCGTGCCGCGACCTCGCCGCGTCCCTGGCCGAGGGGCTGCGGGAGCACCTCGCCGAGGTCCGCCGCCGGGTGCCCGGCGCCCGGTTGGCGCTGCAGCTCGACGAGCCCTCCCTCATCTCCGTGCTGCGCGGCCAGGTCAGGACCGCCAGCGAGTACCGCACGCACCGCGCCGTCGACCGCCAGCTCGTCGAGAGCACGCTGCGGGACGTCTTCGCCGTGCTCGGGGACGGGGCGCGCCTCGTGCACTCCTGCGCCCCCGACGTGCCGTTCGCCCTCCTGCGCCGGGCCGGCGTGGACGCGGTCTCCTTCGACTTCTCGCTGCTCACCGAGCGTGACGACGAGGTGATCGGCGAGTCCGTCGAGGCCGGCCTGCGACTCGTCGCCGGTGTCGTGCCGGGCGTGGACGGCCCATTGTCAGACCCTGCCGGTAGCGTCATGGGTGTCAGGACGCTGTGGCGCAGGCTGGGGCTGAATCCGGGTTCTCTCGCGGACTCGGTGGTGCTCACGCCGTCGTGCGGACTCGCGGGTGCGTCGCCCGCATACGCCCGCGCGGCACTCGCGCACTGCGTCCGGGCGGCGAGATCACTCGCGGACAACCCTGAGTGACCGTGGACGTAGGCGAACGGGAGGACGAGACGGTGGCTGACGAACTGCAGAGCGAGGGCACGGTGCCCGCCAAGGCGAGGGACGAGCACGCCCAGCTGGCGGAGCAGATCGAGGAGCACCGCTTCCGGTACTACGTGAACGATGCCCCGGTCGTCTCCGACGCCGAGTTCGACAAGCTTCTGCGCTCCCTGGAGGCGCTGGAGGAGAAGTACACCGAACTGCGCACGCCGGACTCGCCGACCCAGAAGGTCGCGGGCCAGTACGAGACGGAATTCACGTCCGTAGAGCACCGCGAGCGCATGCTCTCGCTCGACAACGCCTTCGACGACGAGGAGTTGGCGGCCTGGGCCGACCGCGTCGCCAAGGACGTGGGCGCGCCCGGCTACCACTTCCTGTGCGAGCTGAAGATCGACGGCCTCGCAGTGAACCTGACGTACGAGGACGGGCGGCTCACGCGCGCGGCCACCCGCGGGGACGGCCGCGTTGGCGAGGACATCACGTCCAACGTCCGCACGATCACGGAGATCCCGAACCGCCTGAAGGGCGACAACATCCCGCCGCTCGTCGAGATCCGCGGCGAGGTCTTCTTCCCCATGGACAAGTTCGAGGAGCTGAACGCCAGGCTCGTCGAGGCCGGCGACAAGCCCTTCGCCAACCCCCGTAACGCGGCGGCGGGTTCGCTGCGCCAGAAGGACCCGCGCGTCACGGCCACGCGCCCGCTGCACATGGTGGTGCACGGCATCGGCGCCCGCGAGGGCTTCGACATCGACCGCCTCTCGGGCGCCTACGACCTGCTGCGCGAATGGGGCCTGCCGACCACCAAGTACAGCAAGGTGGTCGAAGACCTCGAAGGCGTACGGAAGTTCATCGCGTACTACGGGGAGAACCGCCACTCCGTGGATCACGAGATCGACGGCGCGGTCATCAAGCTCGACGAGATCCGCCTGCAGGGCCGCCTCGGCTCCACGGCGCGCGCCCCGCGCTGGGCCATCGCCTGGAAGTTCCCGCCCGAAGAGGTCAACACCAAACTGATCAACATCCGCGTGGGCGTGGGCCGCACGGGCCGCGTGACGCCGTACGCGCAGGTGGAGCCGGTCACCGTGGCGGGCTCCGAGGTCGAGTTCGCGACACTGCACAACCAGGAGATCGTCAAGAAGAAGGGCGTGTTCATCGGGGACACCGTCGTCATCCGCAAGGCCGGTGACGTCATCCCCGAGATCCTCGGCCCGGTCGCCGACCTGCGGGACGGCAGCGAGTACGAGTTCGTGATGCCCGCCGAGTGCCCCGAGTGCGGCACCCCGCTGCGGGCCATGAAGGAGGGCGACATCGACCTCCGGTGCCCCAACGCCCGCACGTGCCCTGCCCAATTGCGCGAGCGCCTCTTCTACCTGGGCGGCCGGCAGAGCCTGGACATCGAGAACTTCGGATACGTCGCCGCCGCCGCGCTCACCGGACCGCTCGAGCCCGCGCAGCCGCCGCTCACGGACGAGGGCGACCTGTTCGGTCTCACGATGGACCAGCTCCTGCCCATCAAGGCGTACGTCCTCGACCAGGACAGCGGACTGCCCAAGCGCGATCCGAAGACGGGCGAGGAGAAGATCGCGGACATCTTCGCCACGAAGGCGGGAGAGCCGCGCAAGAACGCGGTCTCGATGCTGGAGCACATCGAGGCGGCGAAGAGCCGCCCGCTGGCCCGGGTCATCAACGGCCTGTCGATCCGTCACGTGGGCCCGGTCGCCGCAGAGGCGCTCGCGCGCGAGTTCCGCTCCATCGACCGCATCGACCAGGCCACCGAGGAGGAGCTCGCCGCCACGGACGGCGTGGGCGGGATCATCGCCACCTCCGTGAAGCAGTGGTTCGCCGAGGACTGGCATCGGGAGATTCTGCGGAAGTGGCGTGAGGCCGGTGTGCGGATGGAGGAGGAGGGGGCCGGTGAGGACGAGGGGCCGCGGCCTCTCGAAGGGCTCACCGTGGTGGTCACCGGGACGCTGCAGGACTTCACGCGGGATGGCGCGAAAGAGGCCCTGCAGACCAGAGGTGCCAAGGTCACGGGTTCCGTTTCCAAGAAGACGTCCTTCGTGGTCGTGGGGGACAACCCCGGTTCCAAGTACGACAAGGCCATGCAGGTCAAGGTTCCGGTGCTGGACGAGGAAGGCTTCGTCGTCCTCCTGGAACAAGGGCCTGAGGCCGCCGCCGACGTGGCCCTTCCCGCGGAGCAGGAGGCCGCCGAGTAGCGGTCGCAGGTCACTCGATCGGCGCATACCAGACGCAGCGGGAAAGCCAGGGCCTATTCGGGCAACCGTGCCCGGGCGCGTCCGTCTAGTGCCCGTGGAAGCCTTCTGCGGCCTACTGTTGAGGTGTGCGCCTGCCGAGTCCTGCTGCGGATGGGGCGAATCCTCGCTCACTGGAGCGAGGAGAGCGGGCAGCGGACGCAGGCACCGCCGGCAGTGAGAGGGACGGGAATGGAACCGACCGAGAGCGCCGCCCCGGACTCACGCCTGCGCCCACGTCGACGTGCGCGGCGCGGTACGCCGCCGCGCCCCGACGGCGGCGGCGACGGGACCGACGGCAGTGCGAGCGGTCACGGGGAGAGCGAGCGCGGTGGTCTGGTGAACTGGCGCACATGGTGGCGTGCGGCGGGATTCGGTATCGACGGGATGGGCGGGGCCTCGGCCCCTGACGTCCCCGGGCCCGAAGCGGCCGACCGCAAAGGGCTGTTGAAGCGCGGGGCGGAGGATCGCCCCGCGGGCAGCGGCAGTTCGAGCGACGCCCACACCGCGCCCGGCCCGCAGGCGCCCGCTCCAATGCGACCCGGAGGCACCGACGAGCAGCCCCTGCGCAGCCTGCCGGCCCGCATCCGGAACGCCGGAGGCGCGCCCGACGTGCGCATATCCGGCAGCCCGGCGACAGGTGGCGGGGAGCCCAACGACCGCACGTCCGGCGCGCGGCCACAGGGCGGCGCCAACGCCTCGACCGGTGACCGTACGCGCGACGGCCGGGGCCTGCCCGGGCGGGCCCCGGGCCCGATGCCCGGGACCGTCCCCGCGGGAGGCTGGGTCGGGGCGGCGACCCCCGCGCGCAATCAGCTCGCGGGCCAGGGGGAGACCTCGCGGGCCGCACTCCTACCGCTGCTGCCCGGCATGGTGGTGGCGCTCGCCGCCGTGGTGCTCGGCGGCGGGTTCACCTGGTCGATCCGGCAGGGGCACGCGCTCTTCCCGTCCGGCACGGTCGGCTGGTGTCTGGCGATCCTGACCGGGGTCATCGTCGGCCACCTCGTCGCGCTCGGCCGCGACCGCTGGTGGGGCGGCGCCGGATCCGGCGCCGCCCTCACCCTCGCCGTGCTGCTCCTGTACGGCTGGGTGCCCGCGGGCATGGTCAGCCTCACCGTCGTCGTCCTCGTCGGCATCGCCCGCAGACACTGCTGGCGCCAGGGCCTGTTGCACGGGGCGATCGACATCCTCGGCATCGGCGCGGGCGCCCTCGTCCTCGCCGCGTTCGGCCGCGCACCGTCCGTCGAGACGCCGTGGAGGCCGGAGAGCTGGAGCTTCTCCACTGTGCCCGAGGTGGTCCTCGCGGCCCTCGCGTATCTGCTGATCACCCGCACCCTGCTCTGGTACGTGCATGCGCCGCCGAACTCGGGGATGCCGACCGTCGCCCGTACCGCGCTCGTGCGGCACGGTCTGATCGCCGTCGCGCTGCTCGGGATCGCGCCGTTGATCTGCGTCGTCGCCGTCGCCCTGCCGGTGCTGCTGCCGCTGTTCGCGATCCCGTTGATCGCGCTCGACTCCACGCTGTGGATCGCGCGGGCCCGCGCCGAGGAGCAGCTGCGTGACCATCTCACCGGGCTGCCGAACCGGCAGTGGCTGCTCGAGCGCACCTGGACCGCGCTCGACGACGCCGAGCGGATCGGGGTGCGCAGCGCGCTGATGCTGATCGACCTCGACCGGTTCCGCTCGGTGAACGACACGCTCGGCCATCTCGCCGGTGACCGGCTCCTGTTGCAGATCGCGGATCGGCTGAGAGGGGCGCTGCCGCGCGGTGCGGAGGTCGCGCGGCTCGGCGGCGACGAGTTCGCGGTGCTGCTGCCCGTCGCCGACTCCACGACGTCCGCGACGCGGGTGGCCCGCAACCTCGTGGCGACCCTCGGCTCGCCCCTCGACCTGGACGGGCTGACGCTCGTACTGGAGGCGAGCGCGGGACTCGCCGTCTTCCCCGACCACGCGCTGGACGCGGAGGGGCTGCTGCGCCGGGCCGACGTCGCGATGTACCAGGCCAAGCGGGACCGCACGGGCGTCGAGGTCTACGAGTCGAAGCGGGACTCCAACACGCCCGACCGGCTCGGCCTGTTGGGCGACCTGCGGCGCGCGCTCGACGCGGGCGAGGTGGAGCTGCACTACCAGCCGAAGGTCCGGTTCGACGGGCACGTCGCGGGCCTGGAGGCGCTCGTACGGTGGGTGCACCCGGAGCGCGGAAAGGTGCCGCCGGACGAGTTCATCGCCATCGCCGAGTCGTCCGGGCTCATGCCGCATCTGACCGAGTACGTCCTGGAGACGGCGCTCGGACAGGTCGCGCGCTGGCGTGCGCAGGGGTTGTACGTGCCGGTCGCGGTGAATGTGTCGCCGCGTGACGTGCACACGCCCGGCTTCGCGGGAGCGGTCGCCGCGCGGCTCGCTCGGCACGGGGTCCCGGCCGGATCCTTGCAGCTGGAGATCACGGAGCACGTACTCCTGGAGGACCCGCAGCGGGCGGCCGACACCCTGGCGGGGCTCACCGGGCACGGCGTGAAGATGTCGCTCGACGACTTCGGCACCGGGTACTCGTCCCTCGTGCACCTGCGGCGGCTCCCGGTCAGCGAGCTGAAGATCGACCGGTCCTTCGTGGCCCGGCTCGCGGTGGACACCGAGGACGCGGAGATCGTCCGCTGCACCGTCGACCTGGCGCACTCGCTCGGCCTGCTGGTCGTCGCCGAGGGCGTCGAGGACGACGAGACGTGGGAGCGGCTGCGGGACCTGGGCTGCGACGCGGTGCAGGGCTGGCTGGTCGCCGCCGCGATGCCGCCCGACGAGACGACGGCCTGGCTCCGCGCCCGCGGCGACCGCGGCTGGCGCCCACCGGCGGCCCTCCCCGCGGCCCAGTCGGACGACCGGGGCGGCCCTCTCGCCTGACGGTGCGGTGCGCCGTCGGCGGTGCAGGGTGCGCCCCGGGCGGGCGGGGTTCACGCCGTCGGCGGTGCGGGCCACCCGTGGCTGGGGTTGCGCAGTTCCCCGCGCCCCCAAGATGCCCACCCGTGGCCGGCACCACCGTTTTTAAGGGGCGCGGGGAACTGCGCAACCCCAGCCACGGTGGACCCGCACAGGCGCGCAGCCCCACCTCGACACCCGAGGCCACACGAACCCCGTACCACCCGCCCCCCGGTAAACCGTTTACCGACCACGGCTCCGCGACCCATAGGATTGGGCCCAAACCGAGAACACGCACCCCGTGAGGATCCGCATGCCTGGCATCACGCGCGAGGAGGTCGCCCACCTCGCCCGGCTGGCGCGTCTGGAGCTGAAGCCCGAAGAGCTCGACCACTTCGCAGGCCAGCTCGACGACATCATCGGCGCGGTCGCCCGCGTCAGCGAGGTCGCCGACCAAGACGTACCGCCGACTTCGCACCCGCTGCCGCTGACGAACGTCATGCGCCAGGACGAGGTCCGTCCGTCGCTCACCCCCGAGCAGGCGCTCTCCGGCGCCCCGGCCCAGGAGCAGCAGCGTTTCAAGGTGCCGCAGATCCTGGGGGAGGACTAAACAGTCATGACGGACATCAACGTCAACATCATCAAGCTGACCGCCGCGGAGATCGCGGCGAAGATCGCTTCCGGCGAGCTCACCGCCGTCGAGGTCACCGAGGCCCACCTGGCCCGCATCGGTGCCGTCGACGAGAAGGTGCACGCCTTCCTGCACGTCGACCGTGAGGGCGCCCTGAAGCAGGCCGCCGCCGTCGACGCGAAGGTCAAGAACGGCGAGAAGCTCGGCCCGCTGGCCGGCGTCCCGCTCGCGCTGAAGGACATCTTCACCACGGAGGGGATCCCGACCACCGTCGGCTCGAAGATCCTCGAAGGGTGGATCCCGCCGTACGACGCGACGCTGGTCAAGAAGTTGAAGGCCGCCGACGTCGTCATCCTCGGCAAGACCAACATGGACGAGTTCGCCATGGGGTCGTCGACGGAGAACAGCGCGTACGGCCCGACCGGCAACCCGTGGGACCTCACCCGGATCCCCGGCGGCTCCGGCGGCGGTTCCTCCGCCTCCCTCGCCGCGTACGAGGCCCCGCTCGCCATCGGCACGGACACCGGCGGCTCGATCCGCCAGCCCGCCGCCGTCACCGGCACCGTCGGCGTCAAGCCGACCTACGGCGGCGTCTCCCGGTACGGCATGGTCGCGTTCTCGTCCTCCCTGGACCAGGGCGGGCCCTGCGCCCGTACGGTCCTGGACGCGGCGCTCCTGCACGAGGCCATCGCGGGCCACGACCCGCTGGACTCCACGTCCATCGACGCCCCGGTCCCGGCGGTCGTCGAGGCCGCGAGGAACGGCAGCGTGCAGGGCATGCGCGTGGGCGTCGTCAAGCAGTTCCGCGGCGAGGGCTACCAGGCCGGCGTCGTGCAGCGCTTCGACGAGTCCGTCGAGCTGCTGAAGTCGCTGGGCGCCGAGGTCGTCGAGCTGGACTGCCCGTCGTTCGACCTGGCCCTGTCCGCGTACTACCTGATCGCGCCGTCCGAGTGCTCCTCGAACCTCGCCCGGTTCGACGCCATGCGCTACGGCCTGCGCGTCGGCGACGACGGTTCGCACTCCGCCGAGGACGTCACCGCGCTGACCCGCGAGGCCGGCTTCGGCGACGAGGTCAAGCGCCGCATCATCCTGGGCACGTACGCCCTGTCGAGCGGCTACTACGACGCGTACTACGGCAGCGCCCAGAAGGTGCGCACGCTGATCACCCAGGAGTTCGAGGCCGCGTTCGAGCAGGTCGACGTGATCGTCTCGCCGACCACGCCGACCACCGCCTTCCCGATCGGCGAGCGCGCCGACGACCCGATGGCGATGTACCTCGCGGACCTGTGCACGATTCCGACCAACCTGGCGGGGAACTCGGCGATGTCGCTGCCCTGCGGCCTCGCCCCCGAGGACGGGTTGCCGGTCGGCCTGCAGATCATCGCCCCCGCGATGAAGGACGAGCGCCTGTACAAGGTGGGGTCCGCCGTCGAGGCGGCTTTCGTGGAAAAGTGGGGGCACCCGTTGCTAGAGGAGGCTCCGTCGCTGTGAGTGCCATGGCAAAGAAGGCCAAGAACTTCAAGAAGTCCAAGTCCGGCGTCTACATCTCGTTGGCCAGCACCGCCTTCGGTGCGATCAGCGTCGCGAAGCAGGCGAAGATGGCCCGCAACGACAACGACACCCTGCGGCTGGTCGACGCCGCCGTGTCCGCTGCCGCCATCGCCACCGGCCTGGCGATCCTCTACCGGGAGCTCAAGCGCCTGGGCGACGACGACGTCCTGCTGGGCTGAGAGGGAAGTTTCAGAAATCGTGACTGCCACGACCACGTCCGAGCTGATGGGGTACGAGGACGCGCTCGCGTCGTTCGACCCGGTCATGGGCCTTGAGGTCCATGTCGAGCTCGGTACGAAGACGAAGATGTTCTGCGGCTGCTCCACCGAGCTCAAGCAGGACGCCAACAGCCAGACCTGCCCGACCTGCCTCGGCCTGCCCGGCGCGCTGCCGGTCGTGAACGAGATCGGCATCGAGTCGGCCATCAAGATCGGCCTCGCGCTCAACTGCTCGATCGCCGAGTGGTGCCGTTTCGCCCGGAAGAACTACTTCTATCCGGACATGCCGAAGAACTTCCAGACCTCTCAGTACGACGAGCCGATCGCCTTCAACGGCTATCTGGACGTCCAGCTGGAGGACGGCGAGGTCTTCCGCGTGGAGATCGAGCGCGCCCACATGGAGGAGGACACCGGCAAGTCGACGCACGTCGGCGGTGCCACGGGTCGTATCCAGGGCGCCTCGCACTCGCTGCTCGACTACAACCGCGCGGGCATCCCGCTCATCGAGATCGTCACCAAGCCCATCGAGGGCGCGGGCGAGCGGGCCCCCGAGGTCGCCAAGGCGTACGTTGCCGAGCTCCGCGAGGTCATCAAGGCGCTCGACGTGTCCGAGGCCCGGATGGACAAGGGCCAGATGCGCTGCGACGTGAACCTCTCCTTGCGCCCGCACGGGCGCGAGGAGTTCGGTACGCGTTCCGAGACGAAGAACGTGAACTCGCTGCGTTCCGTCGAGCGTGCCGCGCGGTACGAGATCCAGCGGCACGCCGCGGTGCTGACCTCCGGCGGATCGATCGTGCAGGAGACCCGTCACTTCCACGAGGAGGACGGCTCCACCACGTCGGGCCGCATCAAGGACAACGCCGAGGACTACCGGTACTTCCCGGAGCCCGACCTGGTGCCCATCGCCCCGTCCCGCGAGTGGGTCGAGGCGCTGCGCGCCGAGCTGCCCGAGATGCCGCTGGCGCAGCGCAACCGGCTGATCGAGGAGTGGGCCGTCAGCGCCCACGACATGCAGTCGATCCGCAACGCCGGCGCGATCGGGCCGATCGTCGCCACGATCGCGGCCGGCGCGGATTCGGCGTCCGCCCGTAAGTGGTGGATGGGCGAGCTGGCCCGCTCCGCGAACGACCAGGGCGTCGAGCTCGCCGCGCTGCCGATCACGCCGGAGCAGGTGGCCCGCGTGTCCGAGCTGGTCGCCGCGGGTGACCTCAACGACAAGCTGGCCCGCCAGGTCATCGACGGCGTCCTCAAGGGCGAGGGCACGCCGGACGAGGTCGTCGAGAAGCGCGGCCTGAAGGTCGTCTCGGACGACGGTGCGCTCACCACTGCCGTGGAGGAGGCGATCGCGGGCAATGCGGCGATCGCCGACAAGATCCGGGGCGGCAAGGTTGCGGCCGTCGGTGCGCTCGTCGGTGCGGTCATGAAGGCGACCCGGGGCCAGGCCGACGCGGCCCGCGTCAAGGAACTGATCCTGGAGCAACTGGGCGTCAGCGAAGGCTGACAGCGCCTGGGCGGCGGTGCACCGGGTCACCGGTGGGCCGCCGCCTTTCCGTGTCCGACGTCGCGGGGCGCTGCCCCGGACCCCGCTGGCTCTCGTCCGAAAGGCGGGGCTTGAAATGATCACCGCCCTCGCCCTCCTGCTCGTCACGCTCGTCTTCGCCGTCCTACGGCCCCGTAAATGGCCGGAGGCCGTTGTTGCCGTACCCGCGGCGGTAGTGGCCATCGCCACGGGAAAGGTGACGCCCGCCCACGCCTGGGCCGAGACCCAAGAGCTGCTCCCGGTCGTCGGGTTCCTCGCGGGGATCCTCCTCCTGGCCCAACTGTGCGCCGACGAAGGCCTGTTCCGAGCGGCAGGCGACCTGGTCGCCCGCGCCTGTCACGGCAGTCCGAAGCGGATGCTCGGCGGCGTCTTCGCGGTGGCCGCCGGGATCACCGCCGTACTGAGCCTCGACGCCACCGTCGTCCTGCTCACCCCGGTCGTCTTCGCGACGGCGGCCCGGATCGGCGCACGACCTGCCCCGCACGTCTACGCGAGCGCCCACCTCGCCAACTCGGCCTCGCTGCTCCTCCCCGTATCGAACCTCACGAACCTGCTGGCCTTCGCGGCGAGCGGGCTCACGTTCACGCACTTCGCCGGGCTGATGGCGCTCCCGTGGCTGGTGGCGGTCGGCATCGAATACGCGGTGTTCCGCCGCTACTTCGCCAAGGACCTGGCCGCGCCCGCGCACGACCCGGATCCCGAAGAGCCGCCCGGCGTCCCGGTGTTCACCCTCACGGTGCTCGCGCTCACGCTCGCCGGATTCGTCGTCACGTCCCTCGCGGGCGTCGAACCGCTGTGGGCCGCCTTCGCGGGGGCGGCCGTGCTCGGCGCCCGAGCCCTCGCCCGCCGCCACAGCACCCCGGTGGAACTGCTCAAGGCGGCCAACCTGCCGTTCTGCCTCTTCGTCCTTGCGCTCGGCGTCGTGGTCAAGGCCGTGGTCGACAACGGGCTCGGGGACGCCATCGCCCGCTTCCTCCCCGACGGTTCGTCCCTGTCCACGCTCCTCGCGATCGCCGGGGCCGCGGCACTCCTCTCCAACGTCATCAACAACCTGCCGGCGATCCTCGCCCTGCTCCCGGTCGTCACTCCGATGGGTCCCGGGCCGGTGCTCGCCGCTCTGATCGGAGTCAACCTCGGCCCCAACCTCACGTATGTCGGCTCGCTGGCGACCCTCCTGTGGCGGCGCATCGTGCACGACCACGGAACGGAGCCCGAGTTGGGCACGTTCACCCGCCTCGGCCTGCTCACGGTCCCCGCGACGCTCGCGGCTTCGACCGTCGCTCTGTGGGCCGTGCTCACCTTGTGAGTAAGGACACGAAAGCGACAAAGGATCACTTCTGCCTGTAAGAGTGTCTCGCTCTTGCTCATGTGTTCTTTGCGGGCGGTTTACGCACCAAGCGGATGTTCCCTGCCAAAGACCAACAAATGACTCAGGGGGCACGTCCGTGGCCGCACTTGCCCGCTGGTGCGTCAGGCACCGGCTCGTGGTCGTACTTCTGTGGTTGACCGCCCTCCTGGGCACGAGCGCCGCCGCTGCCGTCGCCGGTTCCGCGTACTCGAACGACTACGAGGCGCCCGGTACGGAGTCGGGGCGCGCCACACAGCTCCTGAACGAGAACTTCTCCGGGCTCGGCGGCGACAGCGACACCGTCGTCTGGCACATAGAGGGCTCCACCGTGCGCGCCGCCGACGTCGAGAAGACGATGAGCAACACCCTGGGCGAGCTCGCCGGGCTCCCCGGCGTCGCCTCCGTCGGATCACCGTACGAAGCCGGCGGCACGGGACAGACCAGCGCCGACGGGCACACCGCGTACGCCGCGGTCACCTTCGAGAAGCAGGCCGACGACATCCCGAAGGGCCAGGCGCAGGCCGTCGTCGACACCGCGCGGGCCGCCGAGGACGACGGGCCGGACGGGCTTCAGGTGGAGCTCGGCGGCAGCGCCGTCGCGCTCACCGAGTCGACCTCGGCCCACACGTCCGAGGTCATCGGCGTCGTCGTCGCGGCCGTCGTGCTCTTCCTCGCCTTCGGCTCGCTCGCCGCGGCCGCGCTGCCCATCGCCACCGCGCTGGTGAGCGTCGGCACCGCGTACGCGGGAATCGTGCTGCTCGGCCACGCCATGACGGTCGCGGACTTCGCGCCGATGCTCGGCATGCTCGTCGGGCTCGGCGTCGGCATCGACTACGCGCTGTTCATCGTGACCCGGCACAGGAGAGCGTTGAAGCGGGGTCTCCCGGTGGCCGTGGCCGCCGAGCGGGCCGTCGCCACGACCGGGCGGGCCGTCGTGTTCGCCGGGGCCACCGTGTGCATCGCCCTGCTCGGCATGCTGATGCTGGGCCTGAGCTTCCTCAACGGCGTCGCCATCGCCGCCTCCGGGACCGTGCTGCTCACCGTCGCCGCGTCCGTGACGCTGCTGCCCGGGCTGCTCTCGTACATCGGGATGCGCGCCCTGTCGCGGCGCGAGCGGCGGCGGCTCGCCGAGCACGGGCCGGAACCCGTGCTGCCCACCGGGTTCGCCGCCCGCTGGGCCGCCTTCGTGGAGCGCCGCCCGAAGCTGCTCGGCACGCTCGCCGTCGCGGCGATCGCGGTGCTCTCGCTGCCCACCTTCTTCCTCCACCTGGGCACGTCCGACCAGGGCAACAGTCCGGCGAGCAGCACCACCCGGCAGGCGTACGACCTCCTTGCCGACGGGTTCGGGCCCGGTGTGAACGGGCCGCTGACCCTCGTCACCCAGGTCGACGGCGCCAAGGACAAGGCCGCGCTCGCGGAGCTGACGAGCGAGCTGCGGGCCACCGACGGGGTCGCCTCCGTCTCACGTGTTACGTATAACGCCGACGACAGTGCCGCCCACGTCACCGTCGTACCGACCTCCTCGCCGCAGTCCGAGCGGACCAGCGAGCTCGTCGACCGGCTGCGCGCCGACGTCGTGCCCGCCGCCGAACAGGGCAGCACCCTCGATGTGCAGGTCGGCGGCGTCACCGCGAGCTACGACGACTTCGCGGAGGTCATCGTCGACAAGCTGCCCCTGTTCGTCGGGGTCGTGATCGGCCTCGGGTGCCTGCTGCTCCTGCTCGCCTTCCGGTCCATCGGGATCCCGCTCAAGGCCGCCGCGATGAACGTCGCCGCCGTGGCAGCCGCCTTCGGGGTCGTCGTCGCGATCTTCCAGTGGGGCTGGGGGAGCGAGCTGCTCGGGCTCGGGGCGGCCGGGCCGATCGAGCCCTTCCTCCCCGTGATCATGGTGTCGGTTCTCTTCGGGCTCTCCATGGACTACCAGGTGTTCCTCGTGAGCCGGATGTACGAGGAGTGGCTGGAGACCGGCGACAACCGGCGGGCGGTCCGGGTCGGGCTCGCCGAGACCAGCCGCGTGATCAACTCGGCCGCCGTGATCATGATTTCGGTGTTCCTGGCGTTCGTGCTCAGCGGGGACCGGGTGATCGCCATGTTCGGCATCGCGCTCGCCGTGGCCGTCGCCGTCGACGCGTTCATCCTCCGTACGCTCCTCGTGCCCGCCCTGATGCACATGCTCGGCGGCGCCAACTGGTGGCTGCCCACATGGCTGGAGCGACGCCTGCCGCGGCTGAGCATCGAGCCCCCCGAGTGCCGCGCCGCCGCGGGTGCGAGGATCCCGGTGAAGCGAGATCCGTTGCACGACCTCTCGGCGAAGGAGCCCGATGTACGCCATCCCGCTGGATGACACCCGTGCCGAACTGCGGCCCCTGGAGCCCTGGCACGCCGAGGAGTTCCTGGCCCACCTGGACCGGGGCCGGGAGTTCATAGGGCAGTTCATCCCGTTCGGCCAGGACGCCCGGGACGCCGAGGGCGCCCGGGCGCTGATCCAGCGGTACGCCGACAAGCGCGCAGCCGACAGCGGCAGCCTGCACGGCATCTGGCTGGACGGAAAGCTCGTCGGCGGCGTGCTCTTCCGGGTCTTCGACGCGGCAGCGGGCACCTGCGAGGTGGGCTGCTGGCTGGAGCCCGCCGCCACCGGGCGCGGCCTCATCACGCGCGCGGCCGGCGTGCTTATCGACTGGGCCGTCGAGGAGCGTGGCATTCACCGTGTCGAGTGGATCGCCGCCGCCGGCAACGCGCCCAGCATCGGCGTCGCCCGCAGGCTCGGAATGCGCCGCGACGGGGTGCTCCGCGAGGCGTTCCTGTACGACGGAGTACGCCATGACGAGGAGATCTGGTCCGTGCTCGCGCCCGAGTGGCGCAGCGCACGCGAGGCGCACAGAAAACATTAAGACGCCTCTCAGACTCCACCCCTACGGTGCGGCACATGACTACGAAGACTGAAGCGCAGAGCGACGCCGAGACCATGGCGGAGGAGGCCGTGAAGGCAGACAAGGCCGAGCAGGCCGACAAGGAAGCCACGGCGGAGGCCACCGAGGCCGAGACCGAGGACGCCGAGGCGGCTCAGGCCGCCGAAGCCGCCGCCGAGGCCGAGCTCGCGGCCCTCGAAAAGGCCGAGACCGAGAAGCCGACCGGCGTCGGCCAGGGCGCGGGCGCGATCGTCTCCGTGGCCCTCGGCATCGTCGGGCTCAGCGGCGGCTGGCTCGGCACCATCGCCTCGGCCCGCTCGCAGCTCCAAGGCCAGCTCACCACCTCGCAGAGCGCGGGCGTCGCCAAGCAGATCTCCGCGATGTACGGCGATGCCTGGCACTCCGCCGCCCTGGTCGGCGGGATCTTCTCGCTCGTCGCCCTGCTGATCGGCGCCGTCGTCCTGGCCAGGCCCGCGTTCGGCGCGCCCGGCAAGCCGCAGGCGGTGTGGATCAAGTCGACCGCGTGGGCGGGTCTCGTCATCGGCCTCATCGGGCTGCTGCTCGCCGTCGCCAAGTACACCGACCTGATCCTCGGCATGCCCGGGACCAGCGGCTGAGGCATCTGCCTTAGGGCGGCCGAGCCGCCTAAGCACACCGTGGGCCGCGCCTAAGGAGGCGCGGCCCACGAACATGCGGCACTCTCCCGATGTGCCGCACCCCCCTGGGAGACGAAAGTCGAGTCATCGCGGAGAACGCTCCGCGAGAACCGCAGAAATCGTCACCAGGGAGACGCAATGTTCGAGTACGAACTGCACCAGCTCCGCTCCGCAGAACTCATCGAGCAGGCCGAGCGCTTCCGCCTCGCACGCTTCGCCCATTCGCAGGCCAAGGCCCGCCGTGCGGAGCGCCGGGGCAGCCGGCAGGACAGCCAGGACGCCGAGAGGCCGGTGACCACCCGCCGGATCCGCCGGCGGCGCGCCCCGCACACCGCGTGAGCGCGCCCGCCGTGGCCGGCGGCGCGGAAACCACGGGCCCGCTGTCAGACCCGTGTGCCATCCTCAGCGATGTGGAGACCAGGTCCGTCAGCCCGGTGTTCGTCGGTCGCGCCGATGAGCTGGGCGTACTGAACAAGGCCCTTGCGCGGGCCGAGGCCGCCGAGCCGCAGGCGCTGCTGCTCGGCGGCGAGGCCGGCGTGGGCAAGACGCGCCTCGTCGAGGAGTTCGGCGCGGCCGCCCGCGAGCGGGGCGCCGTCGTGGTCACCGGCGGTTGCGTCGAGATCGGCGCCGACGGACTGCCGTTCGCGCCGTTCTCCACCGCCCTGCGCGCCCTGCGCCGCACACTGCCCGCCGAGGTGGACGCGGCGGTCGCGGGCCGCGAGGACGAACTGGCCCGGCTGCTCCCGGAGTTGGGAGACCAGGAAGGCCGGGGCTTCGACGGGCGCGGGGACGACAGCGCCATGGCCCGCCTCTTCGAACTCACCGCGCGGCTCCTGGAGCGCGTCGCCGCCGAGCGCACCCTCGTCGTCATCCTCGAGGACCTGCACTGGGCGGACGCCTCCACCCGCCACCTGCTCACCTACCTGTTCCGTACGCTGCGCAGCGGCCGCCTCGCCGTCATCGCCAGCTACCGCGCGGACGACGTGCACCGCCGCCACCCCCTGCGCCCCCTCCTCGCCGAACTCGACCGGCTGCGCACCGTCACCCGCATCGAGCTCGGCCGCCTCAGCCGGGACGAGGTGGCCCGCCAGATCGCCGGAATCATGGCCGCGGAACCCGAGCCCGCCGACGTGGACAACATCTTCCGCCGCTCCGACGGCAACGCGTTCTTCGTCGAGGAACTCGCCGTGTCCGCCGCCGAGGGCTGCGCCACGGGCCTGACGGACTCGCTGCGCGACGTCCTGCTCGTCCGCGTCGAATCGCTGCCCGAGTCCGCCCAGCGCGTCGCCCGGATCTGCGCGGAGGGCGGCTCCACGGTCGAGTATCCGCTGCTCGCGGCCGTCGCAGGGCTCGGCGAGGACGAGCTGATCGAGGCGCTGCGCGCGGCCGTCGGCGCGAACATCCTGCTCGCCTCGCCGGACGGGGACGGCTACCGGTTCCGCCACTCCCTGGTCCGCGAGGCCGTCAGCGACGACCTGCTGCCCGGCGAGCGCTCCCGCCTCAACCGCCGCTACGCCGAGGCCCTGGAGGCCGGGCCGACGCTGGTGCCCGCCGACGCGCGCGTGACACGCCTCGCCAGCTACTGGTACCACGCCCACGATGCGGCGAAGGCCCTGCCCGCCGTCCTCGACGCCTCCGTGGCGGCCCGCCGCCGGCACGCGTACTCCGAGCAACTGCGCCTTCTCGAGCGGGCGATGGAGCTGTGGGACGGCGCGCCGCAGGAGATCCGCTCGGCGCTGCGCATGGGCGACTACGCCATCGCCTTCAACTCCTGCGGCTGCGACCCCGCCGCGACCCCGCTCGACTACCTCGACCTGCTGTCCGAGGCCGCCGCCGCGGGGCGGCTGTGCGGTGAGCGGGAGCGCGCCCTGAAGATCGGCAAGCGGGGGATCCGCATCCTGGAGGAGAGCGGGAAGGCGGATCCCTTGCGGGCCGCGTGGTTCCACATCCAGAACTCCAAGATCGTCTCCCATATCGGCCGCGGCGACGGCTGGGACGAGATCGCCACGGCCCAGGAGCTCGTCCGGGGCCTCCCGCCGTCCGCCGTGCACGCCGAGGTCCTGGCGAACGTGGCGGCTTGGGGCATGCTGCACAGCCCCGGTGCCCAGACCCTCGCCGCCGCCGAGCGAGCCGTCGAGTACGCGCGCATGGTCGACGACGCGGAGGAGGTCGAACTCCACGCGCGTCTCGTCCGCGGCGGACTCCTCGTGGACGCGGGCGCCATCGAGGAGGGCTTCGCCGAGATGTACGCGGTTCGCGAGCGCTCCTTGGCGCAAGGGATGACTGCCCGCCTCATCAACGTCAATGTCAACCTGCCCTCCCACCTGGAGGGCGTCGGGCGTTCCACCGAAGCCGCGCGCATCTGCGAAGAGGCCATCGTCCTGTGCCGTCGCTACGGCCTCAGCGACAACAAGGGCTGGGTCCGCTCCAATCTGGCCGAGTCCCTCGTCTCGCTCGGCCGCTGGGACGAAGCGGTCGAGATGGCCGATTGGGTGAGCCGCCGCTTCGGACTCAGCGACAAGCCACGCGGCACCGCGTGCGCGCACCTCGCGGTGATCGCACTCGGCCGCGGCGCCCTTCAGGAAGCGGCCGACCATCTTGCCGCGGCCAACGGGTACTACGGCGCACACGACCCGCAGCCCCAGTACACGCTGCCCCGCACCCACCTCGCCGTCGCGCTCGCCGCCGCCCAGGGCCGCCTCCTGGACGCCCGCGCCGAGCTCGACCGGCTGATCACGGCGGGGCTGCCACCCTCCATGCACCGCTACCTGTGGCCCCTCCTACGTACCGCCGCCGCGGCCGAGGCCGATGCCCGGGGGCTGCCCGCCGCCGACGCCGGGCGCGCCGGGGCGATCGCCCGGATCCGGGACGCCGCCAAGCGGCAGGCCACCGCGGTCCCCGTCTGGCGGGCCCATGAGCAGTGGGTGCGCGCCGAGCTCCTGCGCGCGGAGGGCCGCGACACCGCCGCCGACTGGTCCGCCACGGCCACCGCGTTCGAGCTCCTCGACCGCCCGCACGATCTGGCCCGCGTCCGGCTCCGCCTCGCGGAGTCCCTGGTCGCGCGGGGTGCGGACGACGACCGGGACCGCGCCACCGAACTGCTCCGGCTCGCCGGGGCCGTCGCCGAGCACCTGGGCGCGCGCCCGCTCGCCGAATCCGTCGCACTGCTCGCCCAGCGTGCCCGGCTGGCCCTGACCCGCGATGTGCCGCGGCAGAGCGCTCCGGCCGACCCGGCGCAGGAGTTCGGCCTCACGAGCCGCGAGCGGGACGTGCTGCGCCTGGTCGCGGCGGGCCGCAGCAACCGGCAGATAGCCGAGGAGCTGTTCATCTCGCCGAAGACGGCCAGCGTCCACGTCTCCAACATCCTCGGGAAGCTGGGCGTCGCGGGCCGCGGCGAGGCGGCGGCCCTGGCCCACCGCCTGCACCTCGTCCCGGCGGAAAAGGCTCCCGTACGCTGAGAGGGAGGGCCCGCCCGGCCGGTCCCCGCCACTTGGAGGCGCCGTGTTCAACATGTTCGAGGAGCTGTTCTCGCCCGGCCGCAAGCACACCAACGACGAACGCAAGCGCCTGGAGCTCACCCGCACCGACACGAACGACGGCGACCCCGGCCGCGGCCCAATAGACCTCACATCCGGCAAGGTCGTCATCCGCCCGCCGGATCAAGCCCCTGCGGCGATTGAGCAGCCTCCTTCAACCCCCAGCGCCGATTGAGCCATTCAAGCCCCTGCGGCGATTGAGCAGGTCTTTTGAGCCCCGCTCTTGGACGAGAGCCCGCGGGGTCCGGGGCAGAGCCCCGAGTCCGCAACGACGGCGCCGCTCCACCGGCCGACGACCTCAGCCCACCTTCAGCTCCAGGATCCTGTCGTCCCCCGCCCCCGGCGTCCCCCTCGTATCCGTCTCACTCGTCACGAGCCACAACTTGTCCCCACCCGCCGCCACCACAGTCCGCAACCGCCCGTACTTCCCCTCCAGAAACGCCGTCGGCTCATGCGCCGCCTTCGCCCCGTCGAGCGGAATCCGCCACAGCCGCTCACCGCGCAGCCCGGCCATCCAGATCGACCCCTTCGCGTACGCGATCCCACTGGGCGAGGCGTCCGACGTGTGCCACTGGGCGATCGGGTCGTGGTACTTCTCGCCGCCCCCCTTGCCCTCGGCGTCGGGCCACCCGTAGTTGTCACCCGCCACGATGTGGTTCAGCTCGTCCCAGGTGTCCTGCCCGAACTCCGACGCCCAGAGCCGCTTGTCCTCGTCCCAGGCCAGACCCTGCACATTGCGGTGCCCGTACGAGTACACGGGGGAGTCGCCGAAGGGGTTGCCCGGCGCCGGCTCGCCCTCCGCGGTCAGTCGCAGGATCTTGCCGCCCGTCGACTTCTTGTCCTGCGCCAGCGGCTTGTCGTACGTCTCCCCGGTCCCCACGTACAGCAGCTTGTCCGGGCCGAACGCGATCCGCCCGCCGTTGTGGTTCGTGCCCTTGGGGATGCCGCGGAACACGGTGTCGGGGGCGCCCAACTGCTCACCGGACGGCTTCTTCTCGTCGTAACCCATCCGCACGACACGGTTGTCCGACTCCGTCGTGAAGTACGCATAAACCATGTGGTCGGAGGCGTACGAGGGGGAGAGCGCGAGGCCGAGGAGCCCGCCCTCGCCCTCGGGCGCGACGCCGGGCACCTCGCCGAGCACGGTCTTCTTCCCGGTCTTCGTGTCGACACGCGTGATCGTCCCCTCGTCGCGGGACGAGACGAGCAGGCCGCCACCACCGGGCAGCTCGGCGAGCCCCCACGGCGACTTGAGGCCGTCCGTGACGGTCCGCTCGACGCTCACCGAGCCCTTCGCCGGAGGTACGTCCCCCTTGGGGGACGAGGAGCCGCCCGCACCGCTCTCGCTCGGCGCGGACGCCGAGTCCTTGCTCGGCGAAGGGGAACCGTCACCGGAGGAGCACCCGGCCGTGAACAGGAGTGCGGCACAGGCGGTGACGGCCAACGCGGGCCGCACAGCTGGACGTTGCACGATCACGATCAGGTCCCTTCGACACGAAGCTCTGCCGTTCACACACCGCTCTACCGTTCAAACACCTCGCACGCCGCCGAGGTTCCCGAACCCGGCACCTGAACCCGGTACCCGAACCCGGTCGCTCAGTCCCAGGACCCCTGCGCCGCCGGAAGACCCGCGAGCTCCGCGAAGTCCTCGGCGGTGAGCCGCAGTTCCGCGGACGCCGCGTTCTCCAGTGCCCAGCGTTCCTGTTTGGCGCCCGGCACCGGCACCACGCCCTCACCTTGCGCCGCCACCCAGGCGAGCGCCACCTGGGCCGGTGTCACGCGCTCCCCGTGCCGCGCGGCGATCCGGCGCAGGCCCGCCACGAACGGCTGGTTCGCCGCCATCATCTCGGCGGTGAAACGGGGGTGGCGGGCGCGCAGATCGTCCGGCTCGAAGCCCCCACCGGTGGTGAGCGTGCCGGTCAGGAACCCGCTGCCCAGCGGCATCGCGGCGAGGAACCCGACGCCGCGCGCCGCGCACCACGGCAGCAGCGCCCCGAGCGCCTCCGGCGACCACACCGACAGCTCGGCCATGACCGCGCTCACCGGGAACACCTGCTGCACCCGCTCCAACCGGCGGATCGTTCCGGCATGCCGTGCGGCCCGGCCACCGCGCCGCGAGCCCCGCGCGTCCACGGCACAGAAGCCCAGCGAGCGCACCTTGCCCGCGCTCACGAGCTCCGCCATCGCGCCCCACGTCTCCTCGACGGGAACCTCGGGGTCCTCGCGGTGCAGTTGGTACAGGTCGATGACGTCGGTCTGCAGGCGCCGCAGCGACGCGTCACAGGCCCGCTTCACGTAGCCGGGCCTGCCGTTGGCGACGATGTGCTGCTCGCCGACGAGCAGCCCCACCTTCGTCGACACGAAGGCGTCCGCCCGCCGTTCCTTGAGCACACGGCCGAGCAGCAGCTCATTGGTGAAGGGCCCGTACATGTCCGCGGTGTCGACCAGGCTGCAGCCCCGGTCCAGGGCGGTGTGCAGGGTGCGCAGGGACTCCTCGCCGCGCTGCCGCGAGCCCGTGTACGCCCAGCTCATCGGCATGCAGCCGATGCCGACGGCACCCACGTCGAGGCCCGTCGCGCCGATCGCCTTGCGCGCGCCACCTTGCTTCACGTGCCCGTGACCCTCCCCAGGACCTGCCTGGCCCCTCGTGCTGAGGTCCCCAACCTAACCTCTGTCCCTTCACGCGACTGACATAGCCTCCTGACCATGACTGGTGATGTGTGGCTGCCCTTCCGCGCCGACGAGATCCCGGGCCTCCCGCAGGGGCTCGACTACCGTTTCTGGAACGGTGAACCCGACTTCCCCGCGGACCCCGCCGACTGCGCCTACTACGTCGTCCCCTACATGAAGCCGCCGGGCATCGGCGTCCGCCCGATGCCCGAGATGACGTCCGTACGCGCCGTGCAGACGCTCTCCGCGGGCGTCGACCACGTACAGGGCGGGCTGAAGTACCTGCGTCCCGGCGTCCAGTTGTGCAATGCGCGCGGTGTGCACGACGCAAGCACCGCCGAGCTCGCGCTCACCCTGATCCTCGCCTCCCTGCGCGGCATCCCCGACTTCGTCCGCGGCCAGGACCGCGGCGAGTGGCGCGGCGGATTCCGGCCCGCGCTCGCCGACAAGCACGTCCTCATCGTGGGGTACGGCGCCATCGGCGGTGCCATCGAGGACCGGCTCACGCCGTTCGAGGTCGCGCGGGTGACACGCGTCGCGCGCTCCGCCCGTACAACGGAGCGCGGGCCCGTGCGCCCGCTCACCGAGCTTCCGGAACTGCTGCCGCAGGCCGATGTCGTGATCATGGTGACCCCGCTCACCGAGGACACCCGCGGCCTCGTGAACGCCGAGTTGCTCGCGCGTCTCAAGGACGGTGCGCTGCTCGTGAACGTCGGCCGCGGCCCGGTCGTCGACACCAAGGCCCTCCTCGCGGAGCTGGAGACGGGCCGCATCACCGCGGCCCTCGACGTCACCGATCCCGAACCGCTGCCCCAGGAGCACCCGTTGTGGCAGGCTCCAGGGGTGCTCATCTCGCCGCACGTGGGCGGCCCCACATCCGCCTTCCTGCCGCGGGCCAAGCGCCTCCTCGCTGCTCAGCTCACGCGGTTCGCGGCGGGGGATCCGCTCGAGAACGTCGTACTCACTATCGACGGAAGCGGCGACTGACACCCGGTCACCTCGCGACTCTGCACACCCACAGACCTCGCGAACCACACCGGCCCCACGGGTAACTCCCGTAGGGCCGCATGCCGTTCGTCGGGCACGCTGTGCGCCCGCTTGAATGCGCCCCGTGCCCGCCCCGCGCCCGCATCGTGCCTGGTCGTCACGGAGAGTAGAGGAACTATGTCCCTGAGTGACGAGACTGGTGTATCGTCCCGACTGGGGCAGCGCCGTGCCAGCACGCGGCGCCGGGGAAGAGTGACGGACTGCGAGGGGGGCGACGGGCGATGCACGGCCTATGGGCGAACGATCCGACTCGGCGGGGCCGTCGACGGCGGTCCTGTGCGATGACCCGCGCGACGATGCGGGGCCGAAGTCCCGGCTGCCGCAGGGCACATGTGCATCGGACGGGCCCTCGCGGCGGCCGCAGAAGGCATCAGCAGGCCCGGCAGGGGAAAGCGGACATGGGGGCCGCCCGGTGGACCGGGGCGGCCCGGTGAGTACGCACCCCACGCCGACGACGGCACTGGGCGCCTCGATGTACTCCGGCGGCCAGGCCCCCGCCCGAGCCCCTGAACGGGGTGGCACGGGACTCCAGTTGCTCCTCGCCCTGGTGTGCGCCGGCTTCGTGGTGGGGTCCGCGTTCGGCTGGGGATCCGACCGGCTCGCCCTGATCATGGGGGACTTCGGCCTGAGCCTCGCGGCGGCGATCGCCGCCGTATCGAATTTCGTGTACGCGCGCAGCAGGCGCAGCCGCTTTCGACCCGCCTGGCTCCTGTTCTCGTTCTCCTCGCTCATGGCCAGCCTCGGTAACGGGGTGTGGGGCTGGTACGAGGTCGTCCTGCGCGAGCCGGTGCCGTCGCCGAGCCTCGCCGACCTGTTCTTCCTCTGCTTCGCGCCGCCCGCCATCATCGGCCTGCTCGTCCTCGCCCGGCGGCCCGTCACCAAGGCCGGCTGGATCTGCCTCGCGCTCGACGCCTGGCTGATCGCCGGCTCCCTGATCACCCTCTCCTGGAGCCTCGCCCTCGCGCACACCGCCGAGTTCGAGGGGCAGAGCGTCACCCGCACCGCGCTCTCCCTGGCGTACCCGCTGCTCGACATCGCCCTGGTCAGCATGGTGCTCGCGCTGCACTTCCGGCGTTCTCCCGGCGATCGCAAGGCGGTGAACACCGCGATCGGCGCGCTCGCCGTCACGGTGATGTGCGACGCACTGTTCACCTCGCCCCTGCTGCACGCCAGTTACCGCTCGGGCGAGATCCTGGACGCCGGCTGGTTCGCCGGTTCGCTGCTGCTCGCGTACGCGCCGTGGGTGGGAGAGCGGCGCGGCGTGCGCGAGGACGACTCCCCGCCCGGATCCGGCGGCCGCTACCAGGTCAGCTACACCCGCCCGATCTCCGGCTCGCTCGCCGCGCTCACCCCGTATCTGGCCGCCGCCGTCTGTACGTTGGGCATTCTCTACAACGTGCTGGACGGGCATCGGGTGGATCGCGTCGTGCTCTTCACGGCCTGCACCGTCGTCCTGGCGCTCGTCATGCGCCAGGGCATCATGCTGCTCGACAACATCACGCTCACCCGGGAGCTGGCGCAGAAGGAGAACCACTTCCGCTCCCTGGTCCAGGGCTCCAGCGACGTCATCATGATCGCGGCGCCGAACGGGACGCTGAGATACGTCAGCCCGGCCGCCGCGGGCGTCTACGGGCGGGACGCCGAGGACCTCGTAGGCTCCGAACTCGCGTCGATCATCCACCCCGAGGACCTCGGGCGTGTGATGCACGAGGTGCGCAGATTCCTCGCCGCGAGCCAGATCGAGGAGCCCACTACGCGCATCGAATGCCGCTTCCGGTCCGGCACGGGCACCTGGCTGAACGTGGAGTCGACGGTCAACCGGCACCACGGCGGCCTGATCCTCAACAGCCGGGACGTGACCGAAAGGGTGCGCCTCCAGGCCCAGTTGCAGCACAACGCGGAGCACGACCCACTTACCGACCTGCCCAACAGGTCGCTGTTCACCAAGCGGGTCGGACAGGCCCTCGCCGGTCGCCGGGCAGGCGACCTGGGCACCGCCGTGCTCTTCATCGACCTCGACGGCTTCAAGCAGGTCAACGACACGATCGGCCACCAGGCGGGCGACGAACTGCTCGTCCAGGCGGCGAGAAGGCTGGCCGAATCCGTGCGCGCCTCGGACACCGCGGCCCGGCTGGGCGGTGACGAGTTCGCGGCGCTGATCGTCGGAGACGGAGGGCGCGACCACACCGCGAGGGAACAGCAGATCTACGAGCTGGCCGACCGGCTCAGAATCACCCTGTCCCAGCCGTACTCGATCGACGGGCACGACGATGTGCGGGTCGCCGCTTCCATCGGAGTCGCCTTCGCCGAGCCGGACATCGGGGCAGGAGAGCTGCTGCGCAACGCCGACCTGGCGATGTACCGGGCGAAGGCGGCAGGCAAGGGCCGCGTCGAGCTGTACGCGCCGCAGATGCAGGCCGATGTCGTACGCAAGGCGGAGCTGGCGACAAGGCTGCGATCGGCGCTGCACGAGGGCGAGTTCGCGCTGCTCCACCAGCCGATCGTCTCGCTCGACGACGGCCGGATCACGGCGGTCGCCGCGCAGGCCCGATGGCGCAGCGCGCAGGGCATCCTGTTCACGCCCGCCGAGTTCCTGCGGGTGGCCGACGACAGCGAGCGCACCGCGGAGCTCGGCCGCTGGATGCTGGAGGAGGCCGTCGAGCAGGCCGCCGAGCGCGGGCACAGCGGGCACGGGACGCCGGTCGCCGTGCGGATCAGCGCCGGCCGGCTCCTCGACCGGGCCATGCCGCTCGGCTCGATAGAAGCGCTCCTCACCCGGCACGGGCTGCCCTCGGGCGCGCTCGTGATCGAGCTGGCGGACAGCGACCCCAGAGTCCCGCTGGACGAGCTGGAGCGGCGTCTGACGGCCCTGCGCCGCCTCGGCGTCCGGATCGCGCTGGACGGCTTCGGCAGCGGCTACGCGGCCATCACGGCGCTGCGCCGCCTCCCCGTCGACGTACTGAAGTTGGACCGCTCGCTGATCGAGGGCGTCGTCGAGTCCGCGCGGCTGCACAAGATCACCAGCGGGCTGCTGCGGATCGCGGGCGACCTCGGGCTCAACTCCGTGGCGGACGGTGTGGACCTGCCCGAGCAGGTCGCGGCGCTGCGCTCGATGGGGTGCACGCACGGGCAGGGCATGGCGTTCTCCGGGCCCCTCGACGAGTACCGGCTGCGCCGCGCCCTCACCTCGGGGGAGTATCCGGTCCCCAGGGGCCCCGCCGAGCCGGTGTTCGCGGGCTTCACCACCCTGCGCTCACATAATGAGACGCCCGTCCCACCCACTTGACACGCCCTACGCGCCGGGGGGAGGGTCAGTGCCATGCGCACCCGAATTCTCGTACTTGGAAAGCGCGTCGGCTGAAGCTGGGACCACTGGTTCGAACACCGGAAACCCAGCGACCGCACCCGGCGCGCTCCCCTCGCTTGCCTCACGGCACGAGGGGTTTTTTGTTGCACTGGTGCCGGTTCAGATCCGCCGCCCACCGCCCGACACACACGTAAGACCCTGCAGAACCCTCGCAAAAACCCTCAGCATCGAGAAGAGAATGCCGATGACCGAGCAGGCCACCGGGGCCAGCCAGCCGCAGCCGCGGCCCCGTTCCGGAGGACAGCAGTCCGCCCCCGTCGAGCGCGTCACGGGTGCGAAGTCCCTCATTCGCTCGCTTGAGGAGGTCGGGGTCGACACCGTATTCGGCATCCCCGGCGGCACGATCCTTCCCGCGTACGACCCGATGATGGACTCGAGCCGGGTGCGCCACGTGCTCGTCCGTCACGAGCAGGGTGCGGGCCACGCGGCCACCGGTTACGCGCAGGCCACCGGCAAGGTCGGTGTCTGCATGGCCACGTCGGGCCCGGGTGCCACCAACCTGGTGACGCCGATCGCCGACGCGATGATGGACTCGGTGCCGCTCGTCGCGATCACCGGCCAGGTCGTCTCCAAGGCGATCGGCACGGACGCCTTCCAGGAGGCGGACATCGTCGGCATCACCATGCCGATCACCAAGCACAGCTTCCTGGTCACGAAGGCCGAGGACATCCCGAAGGCGATCGCCGAGGCGTTCCACATCGCGGCCACCGGCCGCCCGGGCCCCGTCCTCGTGGACATCCCGAAGGACATCCTCCAGGCGCAGACGACGTTCTCCTGGCCGCCGCAGCAGGACCTGCCCGGCTACCGCCCGGTGATCAAGCCGCACGCCAAGCAGATCCGCGAGGCCGCGAAGCTGATCACGAATGCGAAGCGGCCCGTCCTCTACGTCGGCGGCGGCGTCCTCAAGGCAGGGGCCACCGCCGAGCTCAAGATGCTCGCCGAGCTCACCGGAGCGCCCGTCACCACCACCCTGATGGCGCTCGGCGCATTCCCCGACAGCCACCCGCTGCACGTGGGAATGCCGGGCATGCACGGTGCGGTCACCGCCGTCACCGCGCTGCAGAAGGCCGACCTGATCGTCGCCCTCGGAGCCCGCTTCGACGACCGCGTCACCGGCAACCTGGACAGCTTCGCCCCGTTCGCGAAGGTCGTGCACGCGGACATCGACCCGGCGGAGATCGGCAAGAACCGCGCCGCCGACGTGCCGATCGTCGGGGACGCCCGCGAGGTCATCGCCGACCTCATCCAGGCGGTCCAGAAGGAGCACAGCGACGGTCACACGGGCGACTACAGCGCCTGGTGGAACGACCTCAGCCGCTGGCGCGAGACCTACCCGCTCGGCTACGACCAGCCCGCGGACGGCTCGCTCTCCCCGCAGCAGGTCATCGAGCGCATCGGCCAACTCGCCCCCGAGGACACGATCTTCGCGGCGGGCGTCGGCCAGCACCAGATGTGGGCCGCGCACTACATCCAGTACGAGAAGCCGGCGACCTGGCTGAACTCGGGCGGCGCCGGAACCATGGGCTACTCGGTGCCCGCCGCGATGGGTGCCAAGGCCGGCGCGCCGGACCAGCCGGTCTGGGCGATCGACGGCGACGGCTGCTTCCAGATGACCAATCAGGAGCTCACCACCTGCGCCCTGAACAACATCCCGATCAAGGTCGCCATCATCAACAACGGCGCCCTCGGGATGGTCCGCCAGTGGCAGACGCTGTTCTACAACCAGCGCTACTCGAACACCGTGCTGCACGCGGGCCCGGACGGCGAGACCCCGCCCAACAAGGGCACTCGCGTCCCGGACTTCGTGAAGCTGAGCGAGGCCATGGGCTGCTACGCCATCCGCTGTGAGCGCCCCGAGGACCTCGACAAGTGCATCGAGGAGGCGAACTCGATCAACGACCGCCCGGTCGTGGTCGACTTCATCGTCCACGAGGACGCCATGGTGTGGCCGATGGTCGCCGCCGGCACCTCCAACGACGAGATCATGGCCGCTCGGGACGTCCGTCCCGACTTCGGCGACGGCGAAGACGACTGAGCGACGACGAGACGTAGAGAGAGACCAAGAGATATGTCCAAGCACACACTCTCCGTCCTGGTCGAGAACAAGCCCGGTGTCCTCGCCCGGATCACCGCCCTCTTCTCGCGCCGCGGCTTCAACATCGACTCGCTCGCCGTCGGCGTCACCGAGCACCCCGACATCTCGCGCATCACCATTGTCGTGAATGTCGAAAAGCTCCCGCTCGAACAGGTCACGAAGCAGCTCAACAAGCTGGTCAACGTCCTGAAGATCGTCGAGCTGGAGCCCGACGCGGCCGTGGCCCGCGAGCTGGTGCTCGCCAAGGTCCGTGCCGACAACGAGACGCGCTCGCAGATCGTCGAGATCGTCCAGCTGTTCCGCGCCAAGACCGTGGACGTCTCCCCGGAGGCCGTCACCATCGAGGCCACCGGCTCCAGCGACAAGCTCGAGGCGATGCTCAAGATGCTGGAACCCTTCGGCATCAAGGAGCTCGTCCAGTCGGGCACCATCGCGGTCGGCCGCGGCTCGCGCTCCATCACCGACCGGAGCCTGCGGGCACTCGACCGCTCCGCGTAGCTCGCATAGCGAGACCCCTCAACCTTCTTTCCGCACCCCGCCGTACGGTGGGACGCAACACCAGCACACCAAGGAGAACCCCAGTGGCCGAGCTGTTCTACGACGACGATGCCGACCTGTCCATCATCCAGAACCGCAAGGTCGCGGTGATCGGCTACGGCTCCCAGGGCCACGCCCACGCGCTCTCGCTCCGCGACTCGGGTGTCGACGTGCGTGTCGGTCTGCACGAGGGCTCCAAGTCCAAGGCCAAGGCCGAGGAGCAGGGCCTGCGCGTCGTCACGCCGTCCGAGGCCGCGGCCGAGGCCGACGTCATCATGATCCTGGTCCCGGACCCGATCCAGGGCAAGGTCTACGAGGAGACCATCGCCCCGAACCTGAAGGACGGCGACGCGCTGTTCTTCGGCCACGGTCTGAACATCCGCTACGGCTTCATCAAGCCGCCGGAGGGTGTCGACGTCTGCATGGTCGCCCCCAAGGGCCCGGGCCACCTCGTGCGCCGTCAGTACGAGGAGGGTCGCGGCGTTCCGTGCATCGCGGCCGTCGAGCAGGACGCCACGGGCAAGGGCTTCGAGCTCGCCCTCTCCTACGCGAAGGGCATCGGCGGCACCCGCGCCGGCGTCATCAAGACGACCTTCACCGAGGAGACCGAGACCGACCTCTTCGGTGAGCAGGCCGTTCTCTGTGGTGGCACGGCCGCGCTGGTCAAGGCCGGTTTCGAGACGCTGACCGAGGCCGGCTACCAGCCGGAGATCGCGTACTTCGAGTGCCTGCACGAGCTGAAGCTCATCGTCGACCTCATGTACGAGGGCGGCCTGGAGAAGATGCGCTGGTCGGTCTCCGAGACCGCCGAGTGGGGCGACTACGTGAGCGGCCCGCGGATCATCACGGACGCCACCAAGGCCGAGATGAAGAAGATCCTCGCCGAGATCCAGGACGGCACGTTCGCCAAGAACTGGATGGACGAGTACCACGGCGGTCTGAAGAAGTACAACGAGTACAAGAAGCAGGACGAGGACAGCCTCCTGGCGACCACGGGCGCGGAGCTCCGCAAGCTCATGAGCTGGGTGAACGACGAGGAGGCGTAAGCCTCCGGACAACGGGCCGCGGCCGCTGCCGCGGCCCGTTGTCCATTCCGTCCAGCCTCGGACGGGTGATCCTTCCGAGGAGGCGTAAGAGGCTCTCCTCGGCGCCACTACACTGCTGACAACATTCGCGTCGGGCCCACAGCGTCGTGCGTCTTCCACGCGGCACAAGCGACACCGAGATGGACCAGGCACGTCCCCGCACCGAACGACGCGGGGACGCACCCGGCCCGTCCCGGTGCCGCTCCCCCCTCCACCGCCTGCGGCCGTCGGGACGGCCGTCCGCACTGGACCTGTGAGGACTCACGTGAGCACTGCTGCCAACGGCAAACCCGTCGTACTCATCGCCGAAGAGCTGTCGCCCGCGACGGTCGACGCGCTGGGCCCGGACTTCGAGATCCGCCAGTGCAACGGCGCGGACCGGGCGGCGCTGCTGCCCGCCATCGCCGACGTCGACGCGATCCTGATCCGCTCGGCCACCAAGGTCGACGCCGAGGCGATCGCCGCCGCGAAGAAGCTGAAGGTCGTCGCACGAGCCGGCGTCGGCCTCGACAACGTCGACGTGTCCGCCGCCACCAAGGCAGGCGTGATGGTCGTCAACGCGCCGACCTCGAACATCGTGACCGCCGCCGAGCTCGCCTGCGGCCTGCTCATCGCCACCGCGCGCAACATCCCGCAGGGCTCGCAGGCCCTCAAGGCCGGCGAGTGGAAGCGCAGCAAGTACACGGGCGTCGAGCTCGCCGAGAAGACGCTGGGTGTCGTGGGCCTGGGCCGCATCGGCGCCCTCGTCGCGCAGCGCATGTCCGCCTTCGGTATGAAGGTCGTCGCGTACGACCCGTACGTGCAGCCCGCGCGCGCCGCGCAGATGGGCGTGAAGGTCCTCTCCCTCGACGAGCTGCTCGAGGTCTCCGACTTCATCACCGTGCACCTCCCGAAGACCCCCGAGACGCTTGGCCTGATCGGCGACGAGGCGCTGCACAAGGTCAAGCCGAACGTGCGGATCGTCAACGCCGCGCGCGGCGGCATCGTCGACGAGGAAGCGTTGTACTCGGCGATCAAGGAGGGCCGCGTCGCGGGCGCCGGCCTCGACGTGTACGCGAAGGAGCCCTGCACGGACTCCCCGCTGTTCCAGTTCGACCAGGTCGTCTGCACCCCGCACCTCGGCGCCTCCACGGACGAGGCGCAGGAGAAGGCCGGCGTCGCCGTCGCCAAGTCGGTGCGCCTCGCGCTCTCCGGCGAGCTCGTGCCGGACGCGGTGAACGTCCAGGGAGGCGTCATCGCCGAGGACGTCAAGCCGGGCCTGCCGCTCGCCGAGCGCCTCGGCCGGATCTTCACCGCGCTCGCCGGTGAGGTCGCGGTCCGCCTCGACGTCGAGGTGTACGGCGAGATCACCCAGCACGACGTGAAGGTGCTCGAACTCTCCGCGCTCAAGGGCGTCTTCGAGGACGTCGTCGACGAGACGGTGTCCTACGTCAACGCCCCGCTGTTCGCGCAGGAGCGTGGCGTCGAGGTCCGCCTCACGACGTCCTCCGAGTCGCACGAGCACCGCAACGTCGTCACGGTGCGCGGCACCCTCGGCGACGGCGAGGAGGTCTCGGTCTCCGGCACGCTCGCGGGCCCGAAGCACCTCCAGAAGATCGTCGCGGTCGGCGAGTACGACGTGGACCTGGCGCTCGCCGAGCACATGGTCGTCCTGCGCTACGAGGACCGTCCCGGCGTCGTCGGCACGGTCGGCCGTGTCCTCGGCGAGGCGGGCATCAACATCGGCGGCATGCAGGTCTCGCGCGCCGACGTCGGCGGCGAGGCCCTCGCGGTCCTGACCGTGGACGACACGGTGCCGCAGTCGGTCCTGACCGAGCTGGCCGCCGAGATCGGCGCGACCTCGGCGCGGTCCGTCAACCTCGACTGAGGTCTCTGCTTCGAGAGCACGAGTACGTATACGAGGGCCGGGTCACCCGCGGGTGACCCGGCCCTCG